>JACUTX010000089.1 GCA_014859615.1 Desulfuromonadales bacterium
CAGGCCTGCATCCGCAACGGTTTCTCCAGATGGCTTGCTCCCAGCAGACTCTCATCTTTGAAGATTTCCAGCGTCGGTCCATCGGCGGTGACCTGTCCGTCGTGAATCACAATGGTCCGTTCACAAAGATCGACGACCAGATCGAGATCGTGGGTGGCGATAATCTTGGTGTGTTTAAATGAGTTGAGTTTTTTAATCAACAGTCTGCGTCCGTGCGGGTCGAGACCGGTGGTCGGTTCGTCCATGACCAGAATGTCGGGTGACATGGAGAGGACTGTGGCGATAGCCACCGCCCGTTTTTCACCGCCGGAAAGGTGGTAGGGGGGGCGCTCCTTGAGGTGCAGAACATCCATCAGGGTGAGGGCCTCTGTCACTTTTCGATCGACCTCGTCGGGCGGAAACCCGAGGTTGAGCGGGCCGAAAGCGACGTCGTCGTAGACCGTCGGCATGAACAGCTGATCGTCCGGGTCCTGAAAGACCATGCCGACGGTGCGGCGAATATCCTGGACAGTTTCGGGAGTGAGGGGATAGTCGCCGATCCGTACCGTCCCCTGCTCCGGAGTGAGGTAGCCGTTGAGGTGGAGGAGCAGGGTCGATTTACCGGCACCGTTGGCGCCGACGATGGCGACCGATTCCCCGTGCTCGATGCGAAATGAAAGCCCGTTTAAGGCAGGGGTGCCGTCGGGATAACGGAAACAAAGAGCATCGACTTCAACGATATGGTGACTCATCAGAAAATCTCCAGGCTCAGAGAACCGAGCAGTTGTGGAATATTCCAGAAACGGCAAAGGATAAAGTAGAGGGTCCAAAAGAGGATGAACAGGGCGTCGCGGGTCTGAAATCGGACCGGTTGGCGGGTGTGGATATTCCCGTCGAATCCTCGGCAGTTCATCGCAAGGTGGATCCGCTGGGCCCGTTCGAGAGAGCGGAGCAATAGCTGGCCGAGCAGGCTCCCGAATACTTTCAACCCCCGACCGCGACCATGAAATGTGCGCAGCGCCCGGGCGCGAATCAGTCGACTCGCTTCGTCGATCAGCACGAAGAGATAGCGGTAGAGAAAGAGGAGTTGCAAAGCAAACACCCGGGGACACCCCAGCTTCTCCAGAGCCATGCAGATACCGGTGAAACTGGTGGTAGCGATCAGGGTCAGGGCCGCAGTGACGGTGAGGGTGAAACGCAGAAGGATCGAGGCAAACGAGACCCAACCGCCGGTCACGTTCAGGGGACCGATCTGCAGCAACGGCACCTGGTCAAAATAGGGATTGAAGATTCCGATGAAAAAAGCGAAGGGGAGGGCGACCAGAAGTTTTTTCAGAACCTGCCCCGCAGGGAGAGCGGCACGGATCAACAGGTAACCGGGGAAGACAAAGAACGGCAGCAGTCCCGAGAGGGCGTATTTGTGGAAGGAGACGACAGTAACAATAAAGATAAGTGTTGTCAGCAGTTTGGCGCGCGGGTCGAGAGAATGGATCGGCGAAGTGCGATAAGCGAGCGCATCGAGGCTGCCAAGATCAAAGTATGTCGTATCGATTTTTGCCATGTTTACTTCCGGTCGATGCAAGAGAGAGCTGAACCAATACAAGAAGAGTGCCGAAACTGTTTTCCTGCTACAAACCTTCTACGAGTCAGTATTCTGTCATACGAATCACTGATTCGTGCTACCCGGCCATCTAAA
The DNA here is from genome assembly GCA_014859615.1 of Desulfuromonadales bacterium. Classification (GTDB taxonomy): domain Bacteria; phylum Desulfobacterota; class Desulfuromonadia; order Desulfuromonadales; family UBA2294; genus Kmv16. The sequence continues at coordinate 1,676 of JACUTX010000089.1, forward strand.
AAAAGGGCCTCTCTTCTCTTTTGTCTCTCCGGAGTTACGTCAACCCGGCACCCGTGGTGGTGGTGACCAGTTTGCCGTGCTTGACCCCTTTGGTGCCGATCAGCTCGTCCGCCAGTCGTTTGACGTCATTCGCAGCGCCACGAACGACCACCACTTCGAGGCAGTGATGGGCATCAAGATGCACATGCAGGGTCGAGACAATTGCCTCGTGATGGTTGTGCTGCTGTTCAGTCAGTTTGTCGGAGAGCTCACGGGTGTGATGGTTATAGACCAGCGTGACGGTGCCGATCATCTCTTCATTGCCGGTCTGCCAACTCTCTTCAACCAGAGTGTTGCGGATCAGGTCACGAATTGCTTCGGAGCGGTTGACATACCCTTTACGTCCAATTAGTCGATCAAATTTTTCGAGAAGTTGCGCGTCAATTGAAATACCGAATCGAGCCAGGTCGGTCATGTTTGTCCCCTCCAGGCGTTTAATCAGCCCTCTTTAACACGAAGAAGGGGAATCGGTCAAGAATGTCAGGGCTTTATGCATCTTATCCACAAGTATATTCACACTATCTTGTGTTTTAGTCCGATAAAAAAGACAATATCTTGGGGTTTTGTGTTTGCGTCTCTGTACTGATTGTGATAAAAATTTCAGGGTTGATCTGCTTCTCCTCGACGAGTAAAGAGCTGATATTGGGGCGATTCGACGCATCTGAAATCTGGAGGGAATCATGTTGGAATACATTCGTAAGCGGGACGGGCGTCTGGCTCCATTTGAAAAGACGAATATCAGGCGTGCTCTTCAGCAGGCGGTTCGCAGCGTTGGCGGCACCAACATGGAGAGGGCGGATATTATCACCGAACAGGTGGTCGGGATTCTTCAGGTTCTGTATAAGGATGGCCGGATCCCCACCGTTGAGAATGTTCAGGATCTGGTCGAGAAGATCCTGATTGAAAACGGGCACGCCAAGGTTGCCAAGGAGTATATCCTCTACCGGAAACAGCATGAGTCGCTCCGCCGGACGCGTGAATTCATGCAGGAGTCGGCCGAGGCGGTCGATGCCTATCTCACCCAGGAAGATTGGCGGGTCAACGAAAACGCCAATATGGGGTATTCACTCCAGGGGCTCAATAATCACATCGCTGCCAATATCTCCAGCAATTACTGGTTGAGTAAAATTTATCCCAATGCCGTTTCTACGGCCCATCGCAATGGCGATTTTCACATTCACGATCTCGGCATGTTGTCGGTCTACTGCTGTGGCTGGGACCTGAAGGATCTTCTCCTCAAAGGGTTTACCGGTGCCTACGGCAAGGTGCAATCGGCACCGGCCAAACACTTTCGAACCGCTCTCGGGCAGGCCGTCAATTTTTTCTACACTCTACAGGGGGAGGCGGCTGGTGCACAGGCGTTTGCCAGTTTCGATACTTTACTCGCGCCGTTTATCCGCTACGACCAGCTGACTTATCCTGAGGTCAAGCAGGCGTTACAGGAATTTATCTTCAACATGAATGTGCCGACCCGGGTCGGTTTCCAGACCCCCTTCACCAACATCACCCTCGATATCCAGCCGCCGTCGAATACTGCGCACGAAGCGGTCATTATTGGTGGTGAACTGATGGCAGAGACCTACGGCGATTTTCAGTACGAGATGGATCTGTTTAACCGGGCATTTTGTGAAGTGATGATGAATGGGGACTCTTCGGGGCGGATCTTCTCGTTTCCGATCCCGACCTACAACATCAGCAAAGGGTTTGATTGGGATAACCCACGCTACGAACCGATCTGGGAGATGACGGCGAAATATGGCATCCCGTATTTTTCCAACTACATCAATTCCGATATGGACCCGGAAGATGCTCGCTCCATGTGCTGTCGTCTGCGACTCGACAATCGTGAATTGCGTCGACGTGGCGGCGGCCTGTTTGGCTCCAACCCGCTGACCGGTTCGGTCGGTGTCGTCACCCTCAACCTGCCACGGGCGGCTTATCTGTCGCACGATAAGCCAATGTTCTTCAGTCGCATATCTGAACTGATGCGACTCGCATACGATTCCCTGGAGTTGAAGCGCAAGCAGCTGGAGCGCTTTACCGCCGATGGACTCTACCCCTACAGCCAGTATTATCTATCGGCGATTCGCGAGCGTAGTGGTCATTTCTGGGACAACCATTTTTCGACTATCGGTCTGATCGGTATGAACGAGGCGTGCCAGAATCTGATCGGTTGCGGGATAGACAGCGGGGCCGGTCATGCTCTGGCGGTCGAGACCCTGGAGTTCATGCGCAAGCAGCTTACAGCGTTTCAGGAAGAGACCGGCCATCTCTACAATCTCGAAGCGACGCCGGCCGAAGGGACCAGTTTTCGTCTTGCCAGCGCCGATCGCAAGCGTTTCCCCGATATTATAACCGCCGGTGAAGAGCAGCCTTATTATACCAATTCAACCCAGCTCCCGGTCGGATCAACGACGGACCTGTTTGAAGCGCTGAGTCATCAGGACGGACTGCAGACCCTCTACACCGGCGGCACAGTTCTGCACGGTTTTCTCGGCGAGCGGCTCGAAGACTGGCGCTCAGCGCGTCTTTTGGTGCGACGGATTGCTGAAAATTTTCATCTCCCGTACTTTACGATCAGCCCGACCTTTACCGTCTGTCCGGAGCACGGCTATATCGTCGGCGAGCACTTTTCCTGTCCGCACGTTTCCGAAGGGGAAGCGGCCTGATTTTTTTTGCAGCGGCATTCAACCGGGATCTGCTGTCCCGTATAAAACGAGAAGGAGTGGGGATCATGGCCACAAAGTGTAATGCAAAGACGGAAGTTTATTCGCGAGTGTGCGGTTTTTTTCGCCCGGTCCAGCAGTGGAACAAAGGGAAAAAGGAAGAGTTCAAGGATCGCTCTGAATTTGTCATGCGCCAGACCGAAGAGACCAGGTAGTCGCCGATGAAAATAAAAGGATTCCAGGGGACGAGTCTGCTCGATTTTCCGGGCAGAATCGCTTCCCTGGTTTTTTTTGGTCACTGCAATCTCACCTGCCCCTTTTGTCACAACCCGACCCTGGTTCAGAATCCCGATCAGTATCCCGATTATCCGTTGGAGGAGCTTCTGGCCGAGCTGAAAAGTCGGTCGCGCTTTATCGACGGGGTTGTCATTTCCGGTGGCGAACCGACTCTCGATTCTGATTGCATCGTGCTGATGCGTGCGGTCAAAGCGCTCGATCTGCAGATTAAACTCGATAGCAACGGCCTGCGCCCGGATCGTCTGGCGCTGATGTTAAGTGAACAGCTGCTCGATTATGTCGCGCTCGATCTGAAAACAACACCGACCCGATATGGTGAATTGCATTCGGCTCCGGTCGATCATCAGGCGTTGGGAAAGTCGATCGAGCTGTTGATGCAGAGCGGGGTCGATTATGAATTTCGCACCACCTGCGTGCCGGGGATGGTCACAGCCGCGGATATCGATGCTATAGGGGGGGCGATTCGTGGTGCCGGATTGTGGGTGCTGCAGCAGTTTGTGACCGAACAGGAGATGATTGCCGCCCCGCAGGTTGAGCCGTATCCGAAAGAGGTTCTTTATGCTTATCGGGATCAGGCCAGAGAGTATGTTAAAGAGGTGATGCTCAGGGGGGTGTGACGGCCGCGCAATTGCGGATTTACTGTTTTTGTGACGATCAAAATTGTCGATGCAACTTTAAGTCTCTTGACAGCGGCTGACGGGTCCGCTATTTTTATCACACGTTTTTTGGGTTCGTAACACAGGGGTCTTCTCGATGCATATGGCGGATGCTTTACTCTCTCCGGCGGTCGGCGCTTCGATGTGGGGGGTTACGGCCGCTACTATCGCCTACAGCAGTCGCAAAGTCGCCAGGTCGATCGATGATCGGCGTATTCCGTTGATGGGGATTCTCGGCGCGTTTGTCTTTGCGGCCCAGATGATCAATTTTACTATCCCCGCGACCGGTTCCAGCGGTCATATCGGCGGCGGCCTCTTGCTTGCAATACTGCTCGGGCCGCATGCGGCGTTTCTTACCCTCGCGTCGGTCCTGATTGTTCAGGCTCTCTTTTTTGCTGATGGCGGTCTGTTGGCTCTCGGCTGCAATATTATTAATCTTGGGCTCTTCCCTTGCTTTATCGCCTATCCCTTCTTCTATCAAAAACTCGCCGGAGACGGGGGGGTGCGCGGACGGGTTATTACCGCGGCGATCATTGCTGCCGCCGTCGGCTTGCAGTTCGGATCACTGAGTGTTGTTGTCCAAACGGTTCTTTCCGGTGTCACAGAGCTCCCCTTTACGACCTTCGCGCTGGTGATGCAGCCGATTCATCTCGCCATCGGCGTGGTTGAAGGGGTCGCAACAGCAGCGGTTGTGCTGTTTATCGCGACGGCCCGACCCGATATTCTGCAGGCGCCGACGCGGCTGCAGACCGGTGAAAAATCGTTGCGGCGCATCGGGATTTCACTTTTGCTGGTGACGCTTTTGACCGGCGGATTCCTTTCATGGTATGCCTCAAAACTGCCGGACGGGCTTGAATGGTCGCTCGCTCAGGTAACCGGCTCAGCAGAGCTGGAAACGATCCCCGGCAGTCCGCATAAAATCGCCGAAGAGCTGCAGCAGAAAACGGCGCTCCTCCCCGATTATGCTCTGCCGGGCGGTGCAGAAGGTGGACGGGCCGGAGCGACTCTATCGGGGCTGGTCGGCAGTCTGCTGGTCTTGCTTCTCTCTGCAGGTGGTGCTGCCCTGCTGCGACGTAACAGTAAAAAAGTGCTTGAACGTTCTGACTCCCGTTGAATCGAGGTAAAGGAGATAAGATGAAGCAGCGTGCAACAGATTTTCAGCTCGATAAAGAACAGGCGGTTCTGGTCGTGATTGATGTGCAGGAACGCCTGATTCCGGCGATGAACAAGAAGGTCTACGAGCAGGTCAAGTCAAATATTGAACTGTTGGTTGCCGGAGCCAGACAGCTCGGGATTCCGGTGGTGACCACCGAGCAGTACCCGCGCGGCCTCGGGCACACAGTCGCCGAACTGGCAAAGATTTGTGGCGAGACGCTGATCGAAAAGATCAGCTTCGGTTGCTGCGGCGAGCCGAAGTTTAACGCTGAACTGCAAAGAATCGGCCGCAAACAGGTGATTGTTGTCGGGATGGAGGCGCATGTCTGCGTTTACCAGACCGTACTCGGCCTACTCGAAGCCGGTTACGCTGTGCACCTGGTGCGGGACGCGATCTGCTCGCGGAAAAAGGAAAACTTTCAGGCGGCGGTCGCCAATACGGGAGCAGCCGGTGCTGTCATCAGCACCACCGAGATGGCGCTGTTCCAGATGCTCAAAGAGGCGGGGACTCCGGAATTCAAGGCGATTTCGAAGCTGCTTAAATAGACATCAGAAACAAAAAAAGTCAAAGGGGGGAGAATTTGATTCTCTCCCCTTTGACTAAATTGTCAGATTATTCAGGGATGACCATAGGGCAAGGTAAAGATGACTGTCGTCCCCTCCTCCTTGACACTCTCGACGCGAATAGTCCCGCCATGGGTCTCAATGATCTGTTTGACAATACTCATCCCCAGACCTAGACCGCTGATCGCCGTGTCAGATGCATCGGCTCTGTAGAATTTTTCAAAAATTCGGCTCAGCTGGTCCGGGTTCATCCCGATACCTTGATCCTTGATTCTGATCTCCCACCCCTCTTTGACTTCTCTCCCTTTTACGACAATCTCTTTACCTCGGGGTGAATACTTCGCAGCATTGCTTAAAAGGTTTTCCAGCGCCTGGTTGACACGATGACGATCGATCAACAGCACTGTCTCGACCGTCTCTTCCGGCAGATCAAGACGAAAGGTATGATGCAGGTCGTTGGTCGAAAACAATTTAATAATTCTGCGCAGGATATCCAGAATATCGTGCTTTCTCAGGTGAAGAGGGGCCGGTTGTCCACTTTCAATACGGCTGATATCCAGAAAATCTTCGATGATGCGACTCAGGGCTTCCCCTCTGTCGTAGATTTCGTTAATAAAATCCTGCTTCTGCGCTTCGGAAAAACCGCCGAACTCTTCAGGGTTGCGCAGAAATTCTGTGTAACCGATTATTGCACTCAAGGGGGTGTTCAATTCATGGGCGGCAGTCGAGATAAATTCGCTCTTGATTCTGTCCATCTCGATTAGAACTCTTTCCGCAGCTTTTTCAGAGGTGATGTCACGGATGACCATCAGCATACAGGATTCATTGCGGATACTGAGTATGCGGGCCGAAATAAGACCGGTCCTGACCCCCTTTTTTTGAACCAGAAAATCGGCCTCGAAATTATCGAGTTCACCGCAGTATTGCAACTTCTCCCGGAACTGCGCGCGCAGACCCTTGTCCACCCAAAACCCGAGTTCTTCAGAATTACGACCGACTGTTTCGAACCGCGAGATTCCGGTTGCTTCCTCAAATGCCTTGTTGACGTCGATAATTGTTCCGTCCACCAGTTGGGCAAGGATGACAGGGTCAGGAATCGACTCAAAAATTTGCCGAAAGCGCTTTTCGCTTTCACGCATCGCACTTTCAGCCTGTTTACGCAAAGTTATATCCTGAAAACTTTCAACCATCCCGATTAAATGACCATCGACGTCTCTGAAGGGTCTTGCGGTCACGATAAAGTCCATGACCTCTCCTTCCACCCTTTTTGAGACTTCATTGGTGACTTCTTCGCCCCCGGCGAGAATCTGCCTGAGTGGGCAGTCAGCTGTGTTGCAATGGGCGCCCGGTCGTGATGCGTAGCATTTTATGATTTCAGGTTCACCTTCGGCCCTGGGCCACAATGAATAATAAGCAGCATTGGCTTTTAGCAGATCAAAGTTAACCCCCGTAATGTTGATCGGGTTGCAGTTGTTCAGGATGTTCTCCAGAGTATTTTTTGATTTTTCGAGTTCATCTGTTCGGCTAGATATCATCTCTTCGAGGTTGTTTTTGTAATACTCAATCTCCGCATGAACCTTCTGGAAACGACGAAAATAGAGGCCAAAAGCGAAGATAACGACAAAAGTTGTCGAATTAATGGCACCGCTAAAAGGTGCGATCTGTGTCCAGATGTCGCCCCTGTCGTTCATTAACAACAACTGTTTGATCAAGTGCCCGAAAGAACGGGAGATTGCAAAAATAACGATGGTCAGGGTCAGCAGGAAGATATAGTTGCGGAAGATATCATCAGGTTTATCGTTGGCCAGTTTCCGGGAGAGGAGTGCGCACCAACAGGCAATGATCAACACCAGCACAGAGCCTGCAATATCGATGAATACGATGGGGCCCCATGGGACACTCATTGCTCTCTTCTCCACTTTCTTAAGGCCGCTAACAAGAAAGCAAAAGATGGAACCAGGATTAAATGATCAAATCTTGTGCAGTAATAAAGTGCATCCTGGAAGTTTTCGATCGTGAAAGAGATGGTCCGGGAATTGGCTTCAAGAAATTTTTCCT
>JACUTX010000090.1 GCA_014859615.1 Desulfuromonadales bacterium
TATCAGCCTGATCTCGGACGGGAACGTCGAGTCAACCCCGGCCACGATGATTTTACCACTGCTCTGTACCCCGACTCCATAAGCTGTTTCACCTGCAGTGGTGATGTCTTTTGTTGCGATCCCGGTACTATTAAAAGTACTGTCAAGGTTGCCATCCAGATTGAGGCGAACAACGGCAAAATCGAGATCTAAATCAGGCACTTGAACTGTTCCATGATCTATCATTGCAGATCCTGCGACCAGAATTTTGTCTGAACCGGCGGTGGTCATAACGTTGACGGCGTAGGCTTTATCGTCCAACCCGCTGATATCTATGGTTTTTTTACCCATCAAACCAAAAGATGTACTTAAAAGACCCGACGGCGTTAAAAGGGCAACAGCAAAATCACCACCGCCGGTGCTGTTTGTGTAACCGGCCAGCAGAAGCCGGCCGTCTGGGTAGATATAGAGATCGGTCAGATAATCATCACCGTTGCCGAAGTCGATCGTTTGAACACCAGCTGTCCCGAATAGAGTGTCGAGACTGCCATTGGGAAGATAACGCCGCACGATCATGTCATGGTTTTTTAGAGTATCGTTGTAGGCATGACCGGCGATAATCAGATAATCGACACCGGCAAGCGACTGAATCCCGACTTTGCGACCGTATTCATTCCCGTTGCCAACAACAGCGTCCAATTTGCCATCGCTACTGAACCCCAAATCGAGGTCTCCTTGAAGGGCATAGACCGGCACTGTGGCGAGTAAAAGAAGGAGAACGAGTAACAGGCGATGAAATGCGATTTTCATGCAGCACCTCTTTTTAGCAAAGGCAAAACGGACAACACCGTTCGGGGCAGGTTAAAGACTGGCAAAGCTTGCACCCTGACGCAATTTTTGCATTGTGACAGGGCAATTAATCCGGTATTCGAGAGTGAAACAGTCATGAAAATAATCCTAAACTACTGAAAAAAAAGAAACTATTAGAATAGAGGAAGATCGACACAACGAATTGTTAATAAAATTGATGCAAAATACAGACCATCTAAATAAAAAAAGTTGCTAAAACAGCAACTTGGAAATTTATAACCGATTAACTCTTAAATAACAGCTTCAATTTACAATAAAAAATTTAAGCCATTAAAAACTGGACCCTTTGATAACTTCATTCAAGGACCATAATCTTCAATCTGTAATCTTCAATCTGGCTCACACGAAGCCGCGAAGACACAAAGAACACGAAGCAGGGTCTAAGAGAACGACTGTTTCTGTCATTCCCGAACCGATTTTGATCGGGAATCCAGATTTTAAAGACTGAAAGACTGGATCCTTTGATAGAATCATTTTCGGGATGACAGTTTAAAGGCAAGGTGTCTCTCGCAGAGCGCGCAGAGCGCGCAGAGCACGCAGAGAGAGGCAAAGACAATGAACTATTGTTGTCATTCCCGAGGTGATTTTGATCGGGAATCCAGCCTTTGAAATTGGAAATGTTCCCCCGTGTCCTCTGTGTTCTCGAGTGGGTGCAACGAACGGGCGAGAGACGGTTGAAAAGCTTATCTCACGCAAAGCCGCGAAGAACGCAAAAGAGAACAAAATCAGAATTTAAGTTTTAGACCTTAACCAAGTATTTTTATGCTTTTCTTAGAGTCTTTGCGGTTTGAGAGAACGAAGAGAACGGGCAAGAGAAGGTTTCAGGTTGTCATTCCCGAGGCGATTTTGATCGGGAATCCAGTTCTTTAACGGACTGCAAATAATAATCCCCCGATGCAAGCAATCGGGGAATCTTTTAAAATCAGTCTGTTTTTAATGACTTAAATAAATTTTTTCGGATTGACCGGGACACCATTGCGTCGGATTTCGTAATGGACATGCGAGCCGGTGGAACGACCGGTATTTCCGACCTCGGATAACTTGTCGCCGCGCTTGACCCGTTGGCCTGCCCTGACAAGAATTTTTGAATTATGCGCATAGTAGGTACGGTAGCCATAACCGTGATCAACAACCACCAGCTTGCCGTAACCGGGCGTCGTCTCCGAACGGGTGACAACCCCATCGGCAGTGACATGTACCGGGGTTCCGGTCCGGGCGGCAATATCATACCCTTCGTGCAGTTTCTGTTTTCCGGTAAAAGGTGAAGTCCGCATCCCGAAGGTGGAGGTCAACCACCCTTTAGCAGGCAACCCTTCAGGAACGGCACTCAGCATTGAACGCTGATCATTAAGAAACCCCTGGATCTCTTCCTGACTCTCGCGACGCAGATCGATATCGCGACGCATCTGATCGATCCGCTGCTGCAAATCGGAAAAAGAATCGGAGCCGTCGATCTCCGGTGGTCCGCCGACACCGGCCAGCACCTCGGTATCAGCACTGGCTCTGGTCAGCTGAGCCATGATCCGCACCTTGGCATCATTCTGGGCGAGCAGAGACATCTCCCGCTGCAGACTTTCCAGACCGGCGACCAGTCTTTGTAATTCGTTGCGCTGTTGCTGATTCTCTTCCTGCAGCCGGACAAATTCAGCCTCATCCAGATTAGCCAGAACATAGTCAGTCGTCAATGCAGTCAGACCGAGACAGAACAGCGCCACAACGGCAACCACCCCCTTCAGGGTCGAACGCTGAAGTGAGTAACGCCGTACCTGGTGTGACCCTTCAGGGATAATCAATAATGTGAATTTTTTTGCAGACATCAAAAAATATCCATTAAATTCAGATAGATCTATACAGAGAATTCAAAACAGTTGAGATGTAATACGATAAAGCACCAACAAATGTCAAGACTTTAATGAAGGGAGAGCGATCACTATTCCAGAGTTAAACAGTAATCTGCATCGCCGTTTCATCACATTCCGGGAATTTGGCGCACTTGATACAGTCTCCCCAGATCTTGTGCGGCAGTTCTGATTTTTCTATTTCACAAAAACCGAGTTTCACAAAAAAATCGACTTTATAGGTCAAGGCAAAAACCTTTTTTATCCCGATCGCGCGGGCCTCTGCGAGACACTGTTCAACCAACTGTCGCCCGACCCCCCTTCGGGACGCCTGCTCGGCTACGGCCAGAGAACGGACCTCGGCCAGATCTTCCCAACTGATATGCAGACAGACCGCACCGATAACTGTACCGTCCGCCTCTTCATATACATAGAAGTCACGGATATTTTCATAAAGATCAGAGAGCGATCGGGGGAGCATCAGACCATCACTTGCATAATTGAGCAACAGCTGATGAATCGTCCTGGCATCGGATATCTTTGCGCTTCTAACCATAATCAAACCCTCTGACCGGTGTGAATCTGTTTCGAGGCCGCGACCATCTCACGGGCATGTTCCAGAGTCCGTTCCGTAATTTTGGCGCCACCGAGCATTCTTGCCATTTCAGTCACCCGCTCTTCCGGGTCGAGGATGGCCAGGGTCGTGCGGGTAACGGCGTCACTCTGCTCTTTTTCGACCCGGTAGTGCCAATCAGCAAAAGCTGCGACCTGTGGCAGATGGGTCACACATAACACCTGCAACCCGCATGCCACCGACTGCAGTTTTTCACCGACCTTGCTCGCTGCAACACCGCCGATTCCGGCATCGACCTCATCAAAAATCAGAGTGGTCGTTCCGCCAGCCTGCGGAATGGAGCGACGAATCGCCAGCATGATGCGAGACAATTCACCGCCGGATGCGATGCGACTCAGCGGTTTTGGCGGCTCGCCGGGGTTTGCCGAAAGATAAAACTGGCACCGCTCCCCCCCTTTGGCTTCCGGCGTATCGAGCGGGTCGAGCTGTACTTCAAAACGGGCCTTCTGCATGGCGAGATCGAAAAGCTCATGCGTTACCGCACCGCTCAACTCCGCAGCTGCGGCCGATCGCTTACGACTCAGCTCAGCGGCCGCCTTCTGCAGACGTGCTTTGGCTGTATCGAACTGACCTAAAAGGGCTGTCTGCGTTGCGTCGAGATTGGCGAGTTCGCTCAGTTCTGCTTCAATCCTCTTTTTGCAGGCGAGGATATCGACGATAGCAGAAGCGTATTTGCGTTTGAGATTGGCGATCAGGGCGAGTCGCTCTTCGATCGCATTCTGCCGCTCGGGATCGAAGATAACCTGACCGACGTAATCGCGCAGCCGCGAAGCGACATCTTCCAGACCATATTGTGCCTGTCGAACCAGTTCGGCCATTTCAGCAAAGACCGGATCGACACGCACCAGGCTCTCCTGCTCGGTAGCCAACAGCGCCAACCGTTCACAGATCGCCCCTTCATCTTCATAAAGCTGCGCATAACCGCTATTACAGACTTCGGCCAATTGTCCGGCATTGAGCAGACGGCGCCGTTCGACTTCCAGTTCTTCATCTTCTCCGATCTGAAGGGCAGCCTGTTCGAGTTCCTGCTGCTGAAAGGTGAGGAGATCAAGGCGGTGCTGCCGATCGCGTTCGGCCAAAGCTAATTTTTCAATCCGCTGCTGCAGGGTGTGAACCTCGAAAAACCGGGCGCCGCACTCCTGGACGTCGCCCTTTAAGCCCGCATAGCGATCGAGCAGATCGAGATGGGCCGCAGAGCGCTGCAACTGCTGCTGTTCGTGCTGACCATAGATCACCATCAGATCAGCAGAGATGGTCTGCAGCTGCGTGAGAGTGACGAGGGCACCGTTAAGGTAGACCCGGTTCTTGCCGGAGCGATTCATCGTTCGCCGGATCAGGAGTTCATCCCCTTCGGCAAACCCTTCATCAGCCAGCCGTTTGAGAACCTGCGGAGCGTCGGCAAGATCGATCAGCGCCTCAACAGACGCCTCGTCGGCGTCGGAACGGATCAGTTCCGGTCGGGCGCGATCGCCCAATAACAGCCCGACCGCATCGATAATGATCGATTTCCCGGCTCCGGTCTCACCGGTCAGCACATTAAAGCCGCTGCGAAATGCGACGTGCAGACGGTCAATGGTCGCAAAATTTCGGATTGTCAGTTCAATCAGCATGAATCAAGGCGCGCTTAGCGCTCCCCCCATCGCAATTTGGTCCGCAAAACCTCAAAGTAATCTTTTTCAGGACTGAGAATCAGCCGGGTACAATTGACAGCCCGCCGCACTTCAACGATATCGCCGGCCATCAACGCAATACCGACCTGCCCATCTGCGGTCAGAACTACATCCTCATCATGACAGAGGACCTCGACCCGGATCACGGCATCAGACGAAATAATCATGGGGCGATTGGTCAACATGTGCGGACAGATCGGGGTGATAACCAGGCAGGCAGAGCCGGGGTAGATAATCGGCCCGCCCGCTGCCATATTGTAGGCGGTCGAACCGGTCGGAGATGAAATGATCAGACCGTCGGCCTTATAGGTAGTGAGATAAATATCGTTGACCCAGGCTTTCATGTCGATAATCCGGGCCAACGCCCCCTTATTGATCACAACGTCGTTCAGAACCTGGAACTGCGCAAACGGCTGGCCATTTCGACAGACAACGACTTCGAGCATCAGACGGTCTGACGTTTCATAATCACCGACCAGAATCTTTTCCAGCACCGGAAAGAGGAATTGAGTGGTGATCTCTGTCAAAAAACCGAGACTCCCGAGATTAACGCCGAGGATCGGTTTCTCCAGCTTGCCGATTTGTCGAGCGACAGAGATCAACGTCCCGTCGCCACCGAGGACGATCAGCATATCACAGAGCGCCGGAATTTCGGCCGCAGGCGACCCCGGCACCCCCATTTTGGCAGCCAATTCTTCCTCGCAGAAAACTTTCAAGCCACGATCGCGCAACCACCCCTCAATCTGCAATGCCAAGGCGATCGCATCAGGCTGATTTTTTTTGGCAAAAATACCAATCCCCTGCATCACTGTCTCCTCCTTGCGGGTAATTGGAGAAATCTAGCACAGCCAACCTCTATAAGTCTATCTTTTCACCTCTCTCTTTCGCTATAATACAAAGCAACTAACGATTCAAACGACTGGAAACTATGGATCTTTTTGACGCAACACCTCATCCTGACGGCGTCCCGCTCGCCGAGCGTCTCCGCCCGCACCGACTCGACGACATGGTCGGCCAGCAGCACCTGATCGGTCAAGGGAAGCTGCTGCGCCGCCTGATCGAATCGGATCAGCTCGCCTCGGTTCTGTTCTGGGGCCCCCCCGGCACCGGCAAGACGACTCTGGCGCAAGTGATCGCGAGTACCAGCCAATGCAACTTCGTCTTTTTTTCGGCGGTGCTGCAAGGGGTGAAAGATGTCCGGGAGATCGTTGCCCGGGCGCAGGAGGAGAAAAAGTATCACAATCGGCGCACGCTGCTGTTCGTCGATGAGATCCATCGCTTCAACAAGGCGCAACAGGACGCTTTTCTCCCTTATGTCGAAAAGGGGGATATTATTCTCATCGGTGCCACCACCGAAAATCCGTCGTTCGAAATCAACGCCGCCCTCCTGTCGCGCTCGCAGGTCTTCGTCCTGCAGCCGCTCACGCCTGAAGAGATCCGGATTCTGCTCGTTCGCGCCCTCTCTGACCCGCAGGGGTTGCCACACCCCCGACCGGAAGTGAGCGACGAAGCACTCGATTTTCTCGCCGCGCGGGCCGATGGGGATGCGCGCATCGCCCTCAATGCCCTCGAAGTGGCGGTCTCGGCGCCGATCGATGGGAAGGTCGATCTGGCCACCGCCGAGGAGACGCTGCAAAAAAAAGCGATTCTCTATGATAAAGGGGCCGAAGAGCATTACAACGTGATCTCGGCCTTTATCAAGAGTCTGCGTGGTTCCGATCCTGACGGCGCCCTCTACTGGCTGGCCAGAATGCTCGAAGCGGGCGAGGATCCGATGTTCATCATGCGTCGGCTGGTGATCTTCGCCTCCGAGGATGTCGGCAATGCCGATCCGCGCGGGCTGCAACTCGCCGTCGCCGCCCAGCAAGCGGTTCACTTCGTCGGCCTCCCCGAAGCCCGCATCACCCTCGCTCAGGCGGTCACTTATCTTGCGACAGCACCGAAGAGCAACGCCAGTTATGCCGGGATCAATGCCGCCCAGGCCGAGGTTCGCAACAGCGGCGCCCTCCCCGTCCCGCTGCACATTCGCAACGCTCCGACCAAACTGATGAAGGAACTCGATTACGGCAAAGGGTACAAATATGCCCATGACAACCCAAAAGGGTACCAGGCCCAGGATTATCTGCCGGAAGCGATCAATAACCGCCGATTCTACACCCCGACCGATCACGGCTATGAAAAGATGATCGGCGAGCGAATGGCTTATTGGCGGCAGCTTAAAGCCGATCAACTCAATCCGGAAAAGAAATAAGGGAGCCGTGCAGATGCCCCGGACCGCGCTCCTCTACGACCCGGCAACACAAACCTGGTTGCAGTTCGACAAACCGTTAAAAACCTTTACGACGGCGTTATTGTCCGAAATCCCGGTTCTGCTGGCTGAAATCGAATTGGCGGTTGAACAACAGACGCGGCATGCGATCGGATTTGTCAGTTATGAAGCGAGCCCGGCCTTTGAACCGACAGCCGAAACGCAACCGGCGGGTGAGTTCCCCTTACTCTGGTTCGGCCTGTTCGACGCACCCAGACAGGTCCCCTCCCCCGTTACCGAAGCAGATCAAGTCAGTATTGACTGGAGACCGTCCCTGGATGAAAACGGTTTCTGCCGCGCGGTAGAGCAGATCAAGACAGCGATTGCCGCTGGCGAAACCTATCAGGTTAACTTCACCTTCCCGCTGACTGCGTCAGATCCTGGCGATCCATGGTCGCTCTTCTGCCGTCTGATGCAGAATCAGCCGGACAGCTTTGGGACCTGGATCGATACCGGTCGCTATGTTATCGCTTCTGCGTCGCCGGAGATTTTTTTCGAACGACGTGGCGCAAAACTCCTGACAAAACCGATGAAGGGGACCACCACCCGCGGCCTGACACAGGCCGATGATCAGACTAAAGCCGATATGTTGCAGGTTTCAGTCAAGGAGCGGGCCGAGAACATCATGGTGCTCGACATGATCCGCAACGATCTGGCGCGGCTCTCCGGCAAAGCGGTAGAGGTGGAGGCGCTATGTTCGATCGAAAAGCATCCGACCGTCTGGCAGATGACCTCGACCGCATCAACCGTCACCGACACATCACTCCTCGAAATTTTCACCGCCCTCTTCCCCTGCGCATCGATCACCGGTGCACCGAAACTGAGAACCATGCATCATATCGCCGCTCTCGAAACAACACCGCGCCAGATCTACACCGGCGTGATCGGACATATCGCTCCGAACCGCCAAACCCGCTTCAGCGTCGCTATCCGTACCGCTCTGATCGACCGGGAAACAAAAACCGCCACCTACGGCATCGGTGCTGGCATCACCTGGGATTCTGACCCGGCGACTGAATACCGTGAATGCCTCGCCAAAGCACAGATCCTGCACCAGATCTGCCCGCCGTTTGCACTGCTCGAATCACTGCTCTGGGAACCGGGTTCCGGCTACTATCTTCTTGATGAGCATCTGCAACGGCTGCAAAGTTCCGCCAGCTATTTCGGATTTTCATTCGACCAGGAACAGATTACCGAGAAACTTCAGCAACTGACAGCTGACCTATCCCCAGCCCCGCACAAGATCCGACTACTCCTCGATCAGGCTGGAATGACCACTGTCGAAACTGCACCGATTACGTCGACACAAAAATCCGTCCCCCTGCGCGTCTGTCTGGCGAAAACTTCGATCGCAAGGTCAGATCCGTTCCTCTATCACAAAACAACCAACCGCACCGTCTACGCGACAGCACGCCAGGGAGTGGACGATTACGACGAGGCACTGCTTTATAATGACAAGGGAGAAGTGACGGAAGCATGCAATGCCAATCTCGTGGTCAGACTCGATGGCGAACTGGTCACACCGCCGATAGGCTGCGGTCTGCTCGCCGGAACGTTGCGCAGCCATCTGCTCGCAACCGGTGAGATCCGTGAACAGATCATTCATCTCGATGACCTTTCCCGCTGCACTGAGCTCTACCTGATCAACTCGGTCCGGCGCTGGCGACGAATGCAGCTGGTTGGTTTTTGAGAAAAGAAGCAAAAAGCGTCTCAGACGAAGCTGTGAAGAACGCAAAGAGGGTCAAAAGGCAACGACTATTTCTGTCATTCCCGAGGCGATTCTGATCGGGAATCCAGATCTTAAAGA
>JACUTX010000091.1 GCA_014859615.1 Desulfuromonadales bacterium
CCCCCCCCAATATTTTCCATACAATTTTTTTGTTCACAACTCCTGATCTCATGGTGAACAGTTATAAATCGAGACGTCTGTTCGATTGCTGAATAAATTTCGATTGACGGTCGTTGTCGAAAGAGTAAGCTTGTTTCCTCTGACCTGAATCGTTAAAAAATTGGTCTTATTTTCTGTTCGCGGGAGGCTTTATGTTTCGTATCCGTCGTGTTTTTGATAACGTTCGCCCGCCGAATCGCGATGCGATTACTCAGGTTCAGCAGATCATGCGCGACCAGTTCCCCGACCTTGACCAGCGCGACATCGACAAGGTTCCGGAGCTGCTTGAAAATCCGGTGAAGCATGGGTTTCGTGCGATATTGTATGTGGCTGAAAATAGACGCGGTCGGGTTTGCGGTTTCGCTCTTGCTTCGCACGCAGCGGATCAGCATTTTTGTTATCTCGATTATATCTCCGCCGCGAAGCAGACCACGGGCGGAGGGATCGGCGGTGCTCTGTACGAGCAGCTGCGTGAAGAGGGTCTGGCTCTGGGTGCTGTCGGGATCTTTTTTGAGTGTCTCCCTGACGATCCTGCGCTCTGCGCCGATCCCGGGATTCTCAAGCAGAATCAGGCGCGGTTGCAATTCTACGAAAAATACGGCGCCGTCCCTATTATCAATACGGCATACGAGACCCCGCTGAAGCCGGGAGAGGATAACCCTCCATATCTGGTTTTCGACCCCTTGGGTCAACAGGCGCCGCTCTCCCGCGATCTTGCCCGTAAAATCGTCAAGAGAATTCTCGAATACCGTTACGCTCACCTCTGTTCGCCTGCCTATATCAAACTGGTGGTCGAATCGTTTCAGGATGATCCGGTGCAGTTGCGCCCGCTTCTTTATCAGCGCAAAACGTCAGCGTCTGCCGTCGCTGTCTCTGTCCATCACAAGAGCCGGATCGCTCTGGTGATCAATGATCGCCACAACATTCATCATGTGCGGGAGCGGGGGTATGTCGAATCGCCGGTCCGGATCGAGTCGATCCGCCGCGAACTCGATAAAACCAATCTGTTTGAACTCTGTTTGCCCCGCGACTATTCTGAACGCTTTTTGCTCAGTGTGCATGATCGTGATTATGTCGATTACTTTCGCCGGGTCTGTAAAAATCTTCCGGAAGGGCGTTCGCTCTACCCTTACGTTTTCCCGTTACGCAATGTTGCCCGCCCGCCAAAGGAGTTGGCGGTCCGGGCCGGTTATTACTGCATTGACACCTTCACTCCGCTCAGTGCCAACGCCTGGAAGGCGGCCAAGGGAGCGGTCGATTGCGCTCTGACGGCGGCGAACCTGATCCTTGAGGGGAAACGGCTCGCTTATGCCCTGGTGCGCCCTCCCGGCCATCATGCCGAACGGCGCGCCTTCGGCGGCTTCTGTTATTTCAACAGCGCCGCGATCGCCGCGCAACTCCTCAGTGATTTTGGCAATGTCGCCATGCTCGACATCGATTATCATCACGGTAACGGCCAGCAGGTGATCTTTTACAAGCGTCCTGATGTGCTGACCGTCTCGGTCCATGGACATCCGAGCTTCGCTTACCCTTATTTCAGCGGCTTTGCCGATGAAACCGGCGAAGGGGAGGGGAGTGGTGCCAATCTCAACCTGCCGCTCCCCGAACAGCTTGACCCCGAACAGTATCATGCTACTCTGGCTAAGGCGATTAAGCGGATCCGCCGGTTTGCGCCGCGCTATTTGGTGGTTTGTCTCGGTTTCGACACCGCCAAGGGGGATCCGACCGGCAGCTGGAATCTCTCTGCTAAAGATTTTGAGCAGATCGGCCAATCGATCGGCCAGCTCGGTCTTCCAACCGTTCTGGTTCAGGAAGGGGGTTACCGGACCCGCAACATCGGGATCAATGCGCGGCATTTTTTCACCGGTCTGTGGGGTGCGAGTCAGCAGCCGACGGTGAAACTCTGACTATTTTTAAAAAGTTCAAAAAGATGGGCGGATTCAGCCCTGTTTTATTTGGTAATATACTGTTTTTATTCAGTTTTTTTAGAGTTAATTTTTTTGTTGACAGTGGAAAATTACAAGCGTATATGAACAACAGTTAAGATTGGCGTTCAGGGGCCGGGACGAAAAAATATTCCCGCTGATAAGAGTTAACCCCTTTGAACCAGCCGCCAGCCGCAAGGCTAACCGGCCCTGAAGACGCCTCTTGCTACCTCTCCTTTCGGAAGGTAAACCGTTACTGTTTCAGGCTGTTAAGGGGTTGACAATGCATATCGCGCTTTCCTTCAATCTGAAGGGAGATGCCGTCGGTTCAGTTGAGGACCCGGCAGAACCTCCTTCAGAACCTCCGGGCAGTCCCGCCGACGATCTTTACGCCGAATGGGACGATATTCACACCATTAATGCAGTTGCTGCGGCGTTGGCCAAACGCCACCGGGTCTCCATGGTTGAGGCCAACCTTGACGCGTTTGAGACTTACCGGCGTTTGCGCCCCGACCTGGTCTTCAACATCGCTGAAGGGCTGCATGGCATCAGCCGTGAAGCTCAGGTGCCGGCGATGCTCGATCTGCTCTGCATCCCCTATACCGGAAGCGACCCGCTGACCTTGGGGCTCTGTCTCGACAAGCGGCGGACCAAGGAGATTCTCACTCATTACGGTATCGCCACGCCGCGTTTCACCGTGGTTGAGTCGCTCAGCGACGTCCCTGTTCGTCTGCGCTATCCGCAGATGGTCAAGCCGACTCTGGAAGGGTCGAGCAAGGGGGTGACCGATAAGGCGCTGGTGCAGAATCGTCAGGAACTTTTGCGGCAGGTCGCCTGGGTGCTTGAGAACTACCAGCAACCGGCGTTGATTGAGGAGTTCCTCCCCGGTCGCGAATTTACCGTTGCCCTGATCGGTAATGGCCCCGCTCTGCAGGTATTGCCGATTGTTGAGATCAACTTTGACACTCTGCCGCTCGGGGTCAATCCGATCTACTCCTACGAAGCGAAGTGGCTCTGGGATCAGGAAGAAGACCCGCTACAGATCTTCTCCTGCCCGGCTGAGCTAGAATCTCTTTTGCGCAGACAGATTGAAGAACTGTGCAAGGCGGCGTACCGCACTCTCGGTTGTCGCGACTGGTGTCGTATTGACGTACGTCTTGATGCGAACAACCATCCGCATGTGATTGAACTCAATCCCCTTCCGGGGATCCTCCCCCGCGTCGAGCAGAACAGCTGTTTTCCCAAGGCGGCCAGGGCCGCCGGGCTTGCTTATGACGAGATGATTCTGGCTGTTGTCGATGCCGCCAGCGCGCGGCTTAATCTCTCTTCGGGAGTAACACATGAACGTCGCGGTCTGCTTTAATCTTGTCCCGTCTCAACTGACCCGCGGCGAAGCGGTTGACCGGATTGCCGAGGAGGGGGCCGAGCTGGAGGCGCATGCAGTCGCCGCAGCTCTGGTCAAGCTTGGCCACACGGCGCCGCTGGTCCCTCTCGGCGAAGATCTGTTCGACTTTGCCGGTCAACTCCGTCGTCTTGCCCCCGACCTGGTCTTCAATCTCTGTGAGGGGTTCTGGGGGAACAGCCGCCGCGAGATGCATGTTGCAGCGCTGTTTGAACTGCTCGGCCTCACTTTTACCGGCGCCCCGCCGCTCAGCCTCGGTCTGACT
This sequence comes from Desulfuromonadales bacterium, assembly GCA_014859615.1. Classification (GTDB taxonomy): domain Bacteria; phylum Desulfobacterota; class Desulfuromonadia; order Desulfuromonadales; family UBA2294; genus Kmv16. Next base: position 3,632 of record JACUTX010000091.1, read on the forward strand.
CAGGACAAGGTGCGGACCAAGGATCTTCTCGTCTCCCATAAACTGCCGACACCCAGGTATCAGGTCGTCCGCCCCGGCGAGCAGTGGCCGCACACCTGCGATCTTGTCTATCCGCTGATTGTCAAACCGCAGTTCGAGGACGCCTCGCACGGCATCTCCGACGCCAGTATTGTTGAAAAAGAGCGCGAACTGCTCAAGCAGATCAAGTACGTTCACACGACCTATAAACAAGGTGCTCTGGTTGAGGAGTTTATCGATGGCCGCGAAATCAACGCTGCATTGATCGGGAAGAGTCCCTGGGAGGTGCTCCCTCTCTCCGAAATCCGTTTTCACCCTGACCTGGCCCGGCCAATCGTCAGTTACGAGGGGAAATGGCTCGAAAAATCGCTCGGGTACAAGAGTACCAAGCCGATCTGTCCGACCAAATTAAGTAAACTTGATGAGATCATGATCCAGGGGGTTGCCGTGCGTGCCTGCAAAATTCTCGATTGCCGTGATTATGCGCGGGTCGATATCCGCCTGCGCGACGGCATCCCTTATATTCTCGAAATTAACGCCAATCCCGACATATCGCCGGATGCCGGCCTGGCGCGCAGCGCCAAGGTCGCCGGTATGAACTATCCGCAGCTGATCGGCCGGATTCTCGATCTGGCCCGCAAGCGGAAGGAGAGTGTGTAATGCGCAAACTAAGAGCTGATGATATTCCGCAGATTGAAGAGATGCTTGTCGCCACCGGTGCCTTTACCGACGCTGAAGTGGAGGTTGCTCTTGAACTCCTTGAGATCGTGCGGATCGACCTGAATCAACAGGATTATGAGGTCGCCATCGACGAGCATGCCGGGCGGGTTGCCGGTTATGTTCTGTTTGGCCCGGTGCCGCTGACCGAAGGGACGTTCGATCTTTACTGGATCGCTGTCGACCCACAGACCCAGGGGAAGGGGGTCGGGCGCCGTCTGGTCGCCCATGTTGAACAGAGCGTGAAGAAGCGCGGCGGCCGACTCCTCTGTCTTGAGACGTCATCGCAGGGGGGGTACGAGCGGACGCGAAAATTTTATGAAAGAGCAGGGTTCGTCGAAGAGTCGTGCCTGCGCGACTTCTATAAGCCGGGCGATGATCGCCTGACCTATGTTAAACGTTTCTGACCGCACATAAAGGAGAGATGGAGCAATGGAAACGTGGCAAAAACTGCTTCAGGCCAGCATCACTCGCCCCGGTGCCCTGACCCGTAAATACGGTGTCGATCCGCACCCTCTCGAAGAGGTTGCAGAACAATACCCGATGCGGATCAACCCTTATTATCTCGGTCTGATCAAAGAGGTTGACGATCCGATCTGGCGTCAGGCGGTGCCATCCGAGCAGGAGCTGCAGGACAGCGTCTGTCCGTCTGATCCGCTGGAAGAGGAGAACCAGAGTCCGATCCCGAATCTGGTGCACCGCTATCCTGATCGTGTTCTGTTTCAGGTCAGCTCCGAGTGCGCCATGTACTGCCGCTTCTGCACCCGCAAGCGCAAGGTCGGTGGTGAAAATATGATGATCAATCGCGCGACGATCGAGAACGGTCTGCGTTACATTCGTGCGCATGCAGAGGTTCGCGATGTCATCCTCTCCGGTGGCGACCCGCTGCTTCTCAGCGATGAGCGTCTTGACTCGATCCTGAGTGAACTGCGCGCTATCCCGCACGTCGAGATTATCCGTATCGGGAGTCGCATCCCGGTGGTTCTGCCGCAACGTGTGACCATGGGGCTGATTCGTGTGCTGCGCAAATACCACCCGATCTACCTCAATACACACTTTAATCATCCGGACGAGATTACCGAGACGGCTGCCAAAGCCTGCGCCCGCCTGGCCAACGCCGGAATCCCCCTCGGCAACCAGTCTGTGTTGCTGCGCGGCGTCAACGATGATCCGGCGGTGATGAAACGACTGATGCAGAAGCTGCTCGCTATCCGTGTCCGCCCTTACTATATTTTTCAGGCTGACATGGTGCAGGGGACGAACCATTTTCGCACCAGTGTCGAGGAGGGGCTCGAAATTATGCGTGCCCTGCGTGGCCACACTTCGGGACTCTGTGTGCCGGCCTACGTGATCGATGCCCCTGGCGGCGGCGGGAAGATTCCGCTTCTCCCGGATTATCTCCAGAGTATTGGCGATGAAGTGGTTCTGAAGAACTATCTCGGTAATCCGTACAGCTACAAAAACGTTCTGCCAGCACCCCCCGGTATCGAACCGTTGCGGGTGGCCAATGTCGGCAGGAGAAGATCAGGAGCCAGGGAACGATAATCGTGGGTAAAAAATGGAGTTGAATTTGATCGAATTGATGAACCAGGCGATTGCACCACTGAATTGGTATGGTTTGATCACGACCTTTATCTGTGGTGGAATCGTCGGCCTCGAACGTCAGCTTTGCGGAAAACCGGCCGGCATCCGCACCAGTACCTTGATCTGCATGGGGACCTATGTCTTTGTGGTGGTCGGGTCGTCTATGGCTGGCGCAATGGGTGATCCATCGCGGGTGATCGGTCAGGTGGTCACCGGGATCGGTTTTCTGGGGGCTGGCGTTATTCTGACCCGGGAGGGGGCCGTGCTTGGAGTTACCTCTGCCGCCACGATCTGGGTGCTGGCAGCGATCGGTGTTCTGGCTGGAGGAGAGCGCCACGCTGCCGCCATTATCGTCGCCCTGCTGACCGTCGGGGTTCTGGTCGGAGTCAACATCCTGGAGTCGGTATTTATCGGTCTGCAAAAAGGTGTGCATGCGCGAATAAAAATGTTTCGCCGCAGCCAGGACGGTGAGGGGACGGATGGTGTTTAACGTCTCGAAACAACTCCTTCAACCCATGATTTTTTCTTCTTGAATTGGCGCTCTTTTCTTTCCCCGGTCCGTCTGCCCGCATTTTTTACGAATCATGCGTCTGTCTGTTTATACGGTTTTCATGGCACAATCGGTGCAAAATATATTCTATCGATTTTGACGTCGGATCAGCTGACGTCTGTAATCGTGGCGAATAAGGTGCAACGGGGATAAACGATGGATCATTCACTCATACTGCTGAAAAAAATTGTCCAGGAAGCGGCCTCTGCTGCATCGCCTGAAAAGCAGATGCGCTATATTGTCTCCGCCGTCCGTTCGGCAATGCAGGTGAGCGTCTGTACCCTTTACACCGCCAATGAAGAGGGAGGGCTGACTCTGGCTGCCACGGACGGTCTTGATCCGACTGCCATCGGCAATGTCAGCCTTTTCCCCGGGGAAGGTCTGGTCGGTAATATCGCCCGCAACAGTCATCCGTTGAATCTGGAAACTGCGGAAGAACATCCGGATTACCGCTATTTTCCGGAGACGCACGAAGAACGGTATCAGGCTTTTTTAGGCGTTCCTCTGGTGCATCTGCGCCGTCTGATCGGGGTACTGGTGGTACAGGAGAGTCAGCGGCGCAAATTTACAGCTGATGAAGAAGCATTTCTGGTAACAATCGCCGCCCAACTCGCGGCGACTCTGGCGCTTGATCGCGGGCGAACCCCGCGTGAGCCCGGCACTCACGATGCGCCGCAGACGCAGCGGATGATCGGGACCAAGGGGGCACCGGGGATCGGAATCGGCACTATTCATCTGCTCACCGGCTATGATCTTGATCAGGTTGTCGATCGGGAGTGCCGTGACAGCGAATCGGAGCTCCAGAAGTTTCATGCCGCCCTGCAGGAGTCGAGGCGTGATCTGGAGCAAGGGTCTCGTTCGCTGGCGGATCATCTCCCGGGAAACGTCACTTCAATCTTCTCTGTCTACGACATGCTGCTCGACAGTGACGACCTGATAAAAGGGGTGGAAACCGGAATCCGCCAGGGGAACTGGGCTCCGGGGGCGCTGCGTACGACGATCAGTGAATATGCCGCCCGGTTTGAAAGTATGGACGATCCGTACCTGCGTGCCCGTGCCGAGGATATTCGCCATATCGGCAACAAACTCTATACCAAACTGCATGGAGAGACGACTCCGATCAGCCAGAGTCAGGATCTGATCCTGACCGGCGACATGATCAGTATTACCGATATTGCCGGTTATAAACGCGATCAGTTGGCCGGCATCTTCTGCTACTCGGGCTCGGGTCTTTCGCACACCGCTATACTGGCGAGTGCTCTTGGTATCCCGGCCGTAATGGGGACCGGGAAGGTTAAAAATCTTCAGCAAGGGGTCCCTGCCATTGTCGATGGTCATCAGGGGCAGCTGATTCTCAATCCGGCCGGTGGCGTTTTGGCCGAATTCCAGCAGCTCGCCAACCGCGAACGGAATCTGATTGAGGAGCTGGAGGAGCTCAAAGAGCTCCCGGCGATTACGCCGGACGGATATCGGGTCAGTCTGCAGGCCAATACCGGTTTGATGGCCGACGTGACCCCCGGGCTGAAACGCGGGGCCGAGGGGATCGGACTCTACCGGTCAGAAATTCCGTTTATGGAGCATGAAAATTTTCCTACAGAAGAAGAACAGCTGGAGATTTATCGCTATGTTCTGCATGCCTATGCCGGCAAGAGTGTAACCATCCGTACTCTCGATATCGGCGGAGACAAAGCCCTCCCGTATTACCGCTTCAGTGAAGCAAACCCCTGCCTCGGATGGCGGGGGATTCGCTTTACACTCGATAACCGTCCGATCTTTATGACCCAGATCCGGGCCATGCTCCGAGCCTCGGAAAAGGAGCGGAATCTGAAAATTCTGCTGCCGATGGTGAGTCGGGTGGATGAACTCGACGCATTTAATATTCTGCTCGACGATGCCTGCGCACAGCTGCATGTCGAAGGGTACCAAATAGAGAAACCGCCGGTCGGAATTATGGTCGAAGTCCCTGCCGCAGTCAATCTGCTCCCGTTCTTTGCGCGCCGCATCGATTTTGTTTCGATCGGCTCAAACGATCTCACCCAGTATCTTTTGGCGCTCGATCGTAACAACCCCAGGGTCTCGCAACTGTTTGACAATCTGCACCCGGCGGTATTGAGGGAAATTTATCGTATTGTGCAACTTTGTCGTCAGCTTGAACTCCCCGTCAGTCTCTGCGGCGAGATGGCGGCCGATCCTCTGGCCGCAGTTCTGCTTCTCGGGATGCGGATTGAAACCTTGAGTATGAGCGCCTACAGTCTGACCAAAATTAAATGGCTGATTCGTACATTGCCGGTCGCTGTTGCCGAACAGGCTTTGCAGGATGCACTCACAATGGAACACGAGAGTCAGATCAGGGAGCTGATCAAACAGATTTTGATCAAGAATCATCTTGAGGAGTTGGCAGGGTAAGGCTTTAACTCCTGCCATGCTCTATCCCGTCGCTAACCCGAAACAAAAAGACCCTGGGCAATGACCAGGGTCTTTCGCATTCTGGGGGGGTATCGGATTAATGTCGGGTGTGACATCTGGCGCAAGGGTAGGTGTCGATGTCCTG
>JACUTX010000092.1 GCA_014859615.1 Desulfuromonadales bacterium
AAAAGGAGGGCGTCATGAAATGCCCAGTCTGTAAAACCACTGAAAACTCTGAAATTAATCTGCACGCTGACGGTTTCTATGAAGATCTCTATGAGTGTGAAAACTGCAACACCATCTGGTCGGTCCATCATGGCATGACTGAGGTTGTCAAGGATTCACAGCGATACTCATTTCTCGAAGCTGTGACCGAAGCTGTTGAGGCGGATGATTACGCCTACGCCGGGATCTGATTTCGACCTTTATGCTGAATTGTTTATGATTGAGTGAAAAAAGCCCCGTCTTTCAAAAAGACGGGGCTTTCTTGGCCTGAAATCACCAGGGTCGATCGATTCAGGAAAGTACCGCTTGCAGATAACGGGTCGTCTCTTCGCGCATAACCCGTTCGGTCTCTTTTGGATCGACTTCTACGAACTTCTCATCCGGCGTGACCTTGAACAGTGGCTGCCCTTTGGAGACAATGACGCCGTCAGTCCCTTCGATCAGGATCTTGTCGATGGTCCCTGAGAAAGGGGCCGGAACCTTGTTGAACATCTTCATTACTTCAATGATGAACAGAGGCTGATCTTTATCGAAATGCACCCCCTCTTCAACAAACTTCGGCAGCCCCGGAGCTTCCTGGCCGTAATACATGCCGCCGCACGGTGTAACAATTTCGTCGGCCTTGGTTGCCGGTGGCGGCACCAGAATTTTCTTCATGCGCGCTTGCAGTACCGGATCGGTCAGATGGTCCGGAATTGTGATTTCGAGATCTTCTTCGACGCGCAGATCCCAAAAACCGGTCTTCTCCGCGACCAAAAAGATCATCCCGAACAGTTCCAGCCCTGCTTCATACCCGATATGCGCTGACCGGACGGCATTCCACTCATCCTGATCGAAATCGGCTTGCGGTTTCTCTTTCTGCACCATCTCATTGAGCTTGTAGTAATCGTCCTTCTCAAGACCGAACCTGGACCGCAACTCGTCGTAAAAGGCGAGGGCGGCCTGCAACAGGTCACTGTCGTGACTCCAGATCACCTCGGCGGCCGGCTCAGCGACGCGGTAAGACATATTGAGGTATTCGTAGGTTTCATCAATGATCACCATCGGATTGCGCAGCCAGACAACTTTCCCTTTTTTGAGGCGGAAGTTGTCTTTGTTGAGACTGAGCCAGCCGGACAAAAGATGCGGGTCGTTAATCAGAATCTCCATCGGTCGGGTGATTAATGTCCCTTTTCGGTCGAGTATTTCCGAATAGGTTTTCGCCAACTCGGCATCGGCGCCGGCAAGTTGGGCGTAATGTTTTTTCATCTGGAAAAAAGCAAAGACCGGATCGAGCTTGCTTGCCGCTTCTTTAAGGAGACCGACCAGAGTCAGATACGGAACAACAAAGCGGGTGGTCGGCTTGGCCATGACATTGCGTGCGATAAACCAGTTGACCAGCCCGTAGTGAAATTCCAGATTGGTCGCCAAATCGGTGCCGCGAATCTTGGTGTTGCAGATAACTTTCGACAACGCTTTGTAGCTTTCGAGACGGGTTTCCCCTTCGGTTAACAACAGAGCGATATTTGAATCATAAGCTCCGGCGACACTGTAGCGCATGAACATGCCGGTGTCAGGATTTACCATGCAGATCCCCTGATCGTCGCGTATTTCACCCGGCAGCGGCTTCGACCAGTAACGGATCATCCCGCCAGCATGCGGTGACAATGACGCATCGGTCGCATTGAGACGCGCCTCGGCCGCAGCGCCAAAGCGCGCAATCCGCAGCGGTTTTGGCAACCGCTTTTTGTGCAGGGCCAGCAGTGCCATCACCTCCACCAGCGACTCGACAACAAAGAAATCGTTCTTGTCTTCTGGGTTGGTGAATTTCAGGCTGTAACAGAGTTCGGAGACCCGGTGCTCAACCTGAATCCGGGTATTGACTTCCATGAAATAGTGGCGATCACGGTCGACGATACATTCAAACGTCGATGCAGAGTCGAGTCCGACCGCTTCGCCGAAGCGGGCCGACTCTTCTTCCATCCGCTTGAGAACCATCAGATCGGTCTCCAGCGCCTTGACGACGATTTTGTTCCCGGCCTGCTTCGCTTTCTCGATCTCGCGCGTCAGCCCTTCCTGAGTCACAGAGATTTCGAGCAGTTTCTGCTCATGCATCTGCAAGGAACAGTCACGGCCGCCAAGGGAGACGCACCACTCACCGTTACCGACCAGCTGAATCTCATTGTGCCGGGTCTGCTCGATGTTCAACTCAACCAGAACGTTCTTGTTGTCGCCGACACCGTTCGCCTTGACTTCGTTGAGAATCTCCAGCACCATCCCCGGTGCATCTTTGGCGGCCCTGGCAATCTCTGCATCGGTCGGACTTTTCTTGCCGAGCAGAGAGGCGCCGAGAATCCGCTGCCCCTTGCCACCCCCCCCGCCGATCGCCTTGAGTCGCACCCGGCTTTGCGGATTTTTGCGAAACATCTCAATACATTCGATTTCGGCCTGTTTGCCGAGCTCGGCGACGGTAAAGAGATCGACCCCTTTTTCGTAAGAAGCGAATAAAATATGATCGGCCAGAGCCTCAAGCGGAAGTTTGCTGTCGGCAAGGAGTTTGGCGTCGCATTGCAGCCCTTCGGCTTTCACTACGGCGAGCAGCGCTTCGCGGCTCGGGTGCTTCTTGACCAGAGTACGAGCGGTCACATTGTCGATGCCGGGGGTGACGGAGACGTTGACTTTCAACGCTGTTCGTTTCGCTTCGTCCTTTTTGCCGGCACTCGCCTGTGTGTGAGCACACGGACCGATAAATTTGAGCCCGGCATTTTCGATTGCCGCAACGAATTCATCATCTTCAGCCATAAAGCCGTACCCGGCAAAGATCGAATCGTAGCCGTTATCCCTGGCGGTTTGAATAATCTGATTAATCCGCTCAACCCGTTCTTCCTTGCTGGCACCTGAATAGTCAGGAACCCGATGAACACGAGTTGAATCGGTCAGTTTGCGCAATTCCGGCGCCAGAGCATTCGGATAGATGATGGAATCTTTCTCTGACAGCAGGATGCCGTAATGACTGATCCCCATCTCTTCGTAGACGGTCATCGCCTCCATCCTGATCGGCCCACGACAGACGATCAAAGGCTTGAGCTCTGCGCAGGAAAACGACCGGACCCACGCCGAATCAGCAAGACCGAGACGGCGATCTCTATGGATCAGCGGGTTGTTCTTGTAGTAGTCAATGTTCTGAGTCATTTTTATTTATCTCCAATTGTTATTCCTGATTCAATCTGCTGCAAATCGTGATTAATGAAATTCGCGCTGAACACCCTGCCAGACCGATGGTTTGTAGTGGCGCAGGAAGAAGTTCAGGTTTTCGCCGAGAACTTTACGCAGATCGTTCGGCATAACGAGAGAGGAGATCGACCCGAGAGCGAGCCCTTCTTTCGGATTCATCAGTTCTTTTTCATATTTCAGATTGAGCGCCGCTTCTTCGAGTTTCAGCCAGTCGGCCGCTTCGAGTTCGGCGTCCTTTTTTGCCTCGCCGGCTGTTTGCCCGGCCTTGACTCGCGCATCGACTCCGGCCTGAATCTGCGCCTTGATCGAGCCGCGCAGCTTGCGCAGCGCATCCTTGTAGACAAACTCTTTGCCGGCCGGTCCCATAACCGCCAGACGGGTTGTCGGCAGAGCCAACACCAGATCCGCTCCGGTCGGGTAGTTATTGTAGGAGGCGTAAGCACCGCCGTAGGCGTTACGCAGAATCAGCAGAATCCGCGGGGTGCGTACATCGATAATCGAATCGAGCATTGAACGCCCCGCCTGAACAATACCGCGCGCTTCCTGCTCGCGCCCCGGCAAAAAGCCGGTGGTATCTTCCATGAATATCAACGGAATGTTGTAGATATTGCAAAAACGGACAAAACGGGCGATCTTGACCGCCGAATCACAATCGATCTGACCGGAAGAGACGGCCGAGTTATTCGCTACAAAACCGACAACATTGCCACCGAGACGGCCGAAGGCGGTAATCGCTTCGCGAGCACGATCCGGCTGGATTTCAAAGTAATCACCATGATCGCAGATCTGCTGGATGATGATCGAGACGTCGAACGGGGTGTTGAAGCCGGTTGGTGAGTTGAAGGCCTTCTTCAACAGGGTGTTGATCTCCCAGGTCTTGCGATCGAGGGGATCGCTGGTCTCCTGGAACGGCGCCATGACACCGTTGTTGTCCGGGATGTAGTTGAGCAGACGAACAGCCGTGCGCAAGGCAGCAACTTCATCCTTAACCGTCAGGTCGGCAACTCCGCTTGCGCCATGCACTTTCGGCCCGCCGAGCTCTTCGGGGGTGACATCCTCACCGAGCACAGATTTCACGACCCCCGGGCCGGTCAGGCCGAAGAATGTATCTTCCGGCTGAATAACAAAACTCCCCTGTCGCGGCAGATAGGAACCGCCCCCGGCGTTAAATCCGAACATACACATAACGGTCGGTACCACGCCGCTGATCTTGCGCAGTGCCGTGAACGCTTCAGCATAACCGTCGAGCCCTCCGACCCCGGCCGGAACAAAAGCGCCGGCAGAGTCGTTCATCCCGATAACCGGAATCCCCTTCTCTCCTGCCATGTTGAACAGCTTGGCCAGCTTGCTTCCGTTGGTCGCATCGATGGAGCCGGCCCGGACGGTAAAATCATGCCCGTACAGAGCGACATCGCGCCCTTTGATATTCAAAATGCCGGTAACCAGAGAAGCGCCATCGAGATTCTTTCCCCAGTTCTGAAACAGGATGTTCGGATCTTCCTGAGTCAAGACCTTGATCCGTTCCCAGACCGTCATCCGCTTCTTGAAGTGCTGTTTTTCGATCTGGCCGACCTGAACCGACTTGACCGGACGCTGTATCAGATCGTGCCCTTCCTGCATGACCTCTTCGTAGGGACCGGCTACACCGGCAATTTCACCCGGATTGTTAAAATTGATCTTTTCCGAGGGGGCAAATGGGTTGTTCAGTGAAGGTTTAATCTCGTTTTTAGACATCTCGCTTCCTTTTATTTGAGATTGTGAATTTTCGAACCGGTCTATGCAACGACTCATCTTGCGATTAAGAAAACAGTTTTTTATCGTTGGCAGACTAAAAACCAAAGAAGATTCAACGTCTTGCCGGACGTTAATAAATTTTAAAAAAAGATTGAATAAAACAGTGTGCCATGCTTTACAATTCGATTTTCATCGCCACAGTCGGCAACTATTCATTCAAAAGCTTCAATTGAGAATTGCATTCAGTAGATAAATAGAAAGAAGTTTTATTTTTTTAACCATCGGAGATATAGCGAAAAGGCGACTGAAAGTCAACTTTATTTTATTATAGGTAAAACTTTTTCATGCATAATTAAACCGTTGTTTCTGCTGATTCCCGGTGGGGGAATTGACTTTAATGAACAGATCTATTACCTTTCTCTTCGCCTTGATAAAACCAGAAAATTTTCCGCGACCAAAGGATTGATTGCTTTGTCAAAAACGCCGTTGAATTTACCTCTTGGGATTCAGGTCTGGAAGAGTGAGCTGCGCCGCAACCGGCATCTGCTGATTGAAGGGTACACCATGACCGCCGTAGAGGGGGGTGCGGATGCCTACCGGTTCACCGTCGCTGCCTCGGCTGAAAAGATTCCGTCGATCTTGCGTGCTTTTTGCGACGGTCAGGTTGAAGAAGCTTTTCTGATTCTCGAATACTACCCGCACGAAGTCCTCCCTGCTCAGGAAGAGGCGGCAATCCCTGAAGTGTTCTACTCAGCTTACTGTCCGATTGATGAACTGTTCAGGCTGCTCGACCCCTATATGGATCGATTGGTGCACGATGGCTTTGTCGGTTTCGGTCTGGCAAACAACCGCTGTGGCCTGGAAATTTTCTTTTCCGAAGAGAAGACCATCTCCTGCTTTACTGACAACCCGGTCCGGGTGACAAACCTGATGCATCGCCTCGGCTTGCCGCATATTGAAGAGACCTCTTTTCATATGGATCTCGGCCACGACCATCTCTCCCTCCTCTGCCACCCGGACGGCAGCCTGCCGGAACCGTTATCCGGCTATAGCAGAATGGAGCTCGATTTTATCCGTTTTTGTGCCGAGATTGTTGAAGATCTCGATATGTATCCGGTAGAGGAGACGCTCTCTTTTTTTCTGACCCGAAAAGAGCAGGATGCGATCGAAGCGCAGTTGAAATCGAGTCTTGCCTACAGCGAATACGCCACCGAAGATTTTGGCAGTTTTCTCCTCGATTGGAATGATTTTGTCACGGAATGTACAGAAGGGTTTGACGGCGATCTGATCGACTATCAGATGGGGTTGCACCTGCGCGACGTCATCGAATACGTCATCGAACATGCCGATGCCGACCTGACCAGCAAACTGCTCGATATCGTCAACGATTCCGATGAGCGGTTCCAGAAACTGTTGACTGATCGGCGCAAGCGGATCGATCGTCCTTCAGAATCAGCACCGATTGAGCCGATGCCGTTCTGGTACCAGGGTGTGGTTGAAAAACCGGGGGCGACACTACGCCGCGACCTGATTCGTAAAGACTGGTTTAAACCGGCCCGATAAGTTTTTGAATACGGAGCGTTAATCCAAATGATCAGTCTGATTGCTGCCACGGCTATTGAGTCGAACGAGATCAAGACAAGGATGACCGGCATCACAGAGACAAAGTGCGGTCGGTTTCCGCTCCTGAAAGGGAGGATCAGCGGGCATCTGGTCTCCCTGCTGATCTGCGGTGTCGGTAAAGTCAACGCGGCGCTGGCGACCGAGGCGCTGCTCTCCCTGCGCCACCCGGAGGTGGTGATTCTGTTCGGCTGCGGCGGCGCATACCCGCATAGCGGTTTGCAGGTTGGTGATCTGGCGATTGCCACGCAGGAGATCTACGGAGACGAGGGGGTGCAGTCGCCTGACGGTTTTCTCGACATGGAGCAGCTTGGTCTCCCCCTCGCCGATTACCAGGACGAACCCCTCTATAACCAGATTCCGCTCATCACGCCGATGATCAATGAAGTTCGGGCAATGCTCAAACCGGAACTCATTTCCAAAGGACAGAGTCTGATCACCGGTCCATTTGTCACCGTATCATGCGGTTCCGGCACCGATTCGTTCGCCACCGCCATCGCCAGACGTACGAGCGGCATCTGTGAAAATATGGAAGGGGCCGCTGTCGCTCAGGTCTGTCTGCAGCACAAAGTCTCGCTGCTTGAACTGCGCGGTATCTCCAACCAGACCGGCGATCGAAATATGGCGGACTGGAACATCCCGAAAGCGACAGAGATCGTGCAACAGGCGATCTGCGAACTTCTTGCCGATTGGGAGAAGGCGATCAAGACATGATCTGTCCGGAACTGACATTCGGCTATTCTCCTTGCCCGAACGATACTTTCAGCTTCTACGCCCTGACGCACGAAAAACTGCCGAATCTCTCCTTTTCCGTTCGGGAACGGCTCGAAGATGTCGAGACTCTGAATCAGCTTGCTCTCAACGGTATTCTCGACCTGACCAAAATCTCCTATCACGCTCTCGGTCATCTGCGCCAGCAGTATGCTTTGCTCCGCAGCGGCGGAGCACTCGGCCGCGGTTGTGGTCCGCTGGTCGTCGCCTTGCAGCCAACGGATATGACCGCCCTGCGCGGCAAAACCATTGCCATCCCGGGGCGGCTGACCACAGCCAACCTGTTGTTGCAGCTCTACGCCAAAGGGTTCGATCAGCTGCTGATTCTCCCTTTTGACCAAATCCTCCCGGCGCTTAAAGCAGGAAAAGCTCAGGCAGGGGTCATTATTCACGAATCGCGCTTCACCTATCAAAAGCAGGGGTTTCACGAAATCATCGATCTCGGCGCCTGGTGGGAAGAAGAGACCGGTCTGCCGATCCCTCTTGGCGGCATTCTCGCCCGCCGCGATCTCGGCAAAGAGTTGATCGACTCGGTCCAGACCGCCATCCGTGCGAGCCTCGATTATGCCTGGGCCAATCCCGAACAGCCGCGCAGCTATATCCGTCAGCACGCTCAGGAACTCAGCGATACCGTCACCGACAACCATATTGATCTGTACGTCAATCCGTTTTCCCGCGATCTTGGCGACGAGGGGATCCTTGCTGTTGAAACTCTGTTTGCACGCGCCGAAGCACTCGGTATCATTCCAGAGTCTGATCTCGACCTGTTTATGCGCTGAACAACAGTAGCCCGCATGCTTACGCGGTTTGAGCAGGGGACTGAATCGTTACGTTGTCTTTGACAAAAGTTATTTTGTTGCACCCCTCACTTTATATTGAACAACAAAGGAGAATTTCCATGCCCGTTACCAAAGTTTTACTCTTGACTCTTCTCTGTCTGTCGCTCGCTCTCACAACGGCAATCGCCGGGGAGCAGCCGAAGCTTGATACCTTACAGAAAAAAATCAGCTACGCCATCGGTCGCCAGATCGGCGATTCACTCAGGAAGAGCGGCCTTGAGATCGATCTCGATATTTTTGCCGCCACTGTTGCAGAGACTCTCGCCGGAACTCCCGACCGCTTGACCGATGCCGAAAAGATGGAGGTGAGCAGCGCCATGCAGCGCCAGCAGACCGAGCATGCGGCCAAAGTGACCGATGAGAACAAAAGCCAGGGGGCCGCTTTTCTGGCTGAGAATGCCAAACAGGACGGGATCAAAGTTCTGGAAAGTGGACTCCAGTACAAGGTCGTGACGGCCGGTTCCGGCAAAACGCCCGGTCTTGCCGACAGCGTGACTGTTCACTATCGCGGTACCCTGATCGACGGCACCGAATTCGACAGCTCTTTCAAGCGTGGTCAGCCGGTGACCTTTCCGGTCAACGGCGTAATCAAGGGGTGGACCGAAGCGTTGCAGCTGATGCAGGAGGGGGATAAATGGCAGCTCTTCATCCCCGCAGACCTCGCTTACGGTGAGCGTGGTGCCGGGGCGAGCATCGGCCCGCACGCGACCCTGATCTTTGACGTCGAACTGATCAAGGTGAACTAAAAAGAAGCTTTGTTTTTTTGTAACTATTCAGCAGCAGCGAAAAGGGTGTCATTCCCGAGGGTGTAATC
>JACUTX010000093.1 GCA_014859615.1 Desulfuromonadales bacterium
CGTCGTCGATGATGACAATTTTACGTTTCATTGCAGTTGAGCCTTTATAATCTTTTTACTTTGCATCATAACGCAATTCTTTAAAACAAGTAAATATCCGGCAGCTTCTATCAGCGATTGGAGCTTTGTTTTCTATTTGTAACTATTCAGTACTATTTTCAGTAACTGTCATCCCCGAATGCTTTTATCAAAGGATCCATGGCTTTAAAAGCTGGATTCCCGATGACCCCCTCGGGAATGACACCCTTTTCGCTGGTGCTGAATAATTACCTCCATTTTAAACCGAAAGAATAAAAAAGCGGACTCTTTGATAAGAGCCCGCTTTATCGGTACGGTTCTGAGTTTTTTCGTTCGGTTTAAAACCGGTCGCCACCGTGATGACGCCCTTTTCCCCGCTCGTCGCCCATCATGTCGCCGAGGTCATCTGCTTTTTTCTGTTGCTGTGGTGTCAGCACGGCATGAATCTGCTGCTTCAGTTTGGCGTGTGCAACCATCATGTCGGTTTTAAGTTCGGCCTGCACGGCCGCTTTGGCGCGGAAGTCTGCTTCGTTAAAAGGAATCGCCGTTTTCGCCTGCTGCATTGCGTCCCGGTTCGCCTCCATCTGCTCACGCACTTTTTGTTTCTCCAGATACTGCTGATTAAAAAGAGCCTCAATCTGTGTCTGTTGTTCTGCGGACAGATCAAGCAGTGTGGTCATCATCGCAAGCTTGCGTCCCATCCGCTCTTCGTGTTGCTCGGAGCTCATCGCTCCACCCTTGCCTCCTTTGCAGTCTCCTTTGCCGAACCCTGAACCTCCCGGACCAGCTAACGCCAGACTGCCGATTAACAGTGCGCTAACGATCAGTGTCGAGACCAGAATTGTTTGCTTCATGGTTTTTCTCCTCTTTGCTATGGGTAAGTGTTCTTCGTGACGATGAGATCACTATAGCGATAAAAATCTAAAGAGTGGGTTAAGAGCTCTGCTGTTTGTGCAAAGTTTTGTAGGCTTGATTTACATTTCTTTACAACTGTTGCATCGGTTTTTCGTTATGATGGAGACAATTGGAGAGTGCAGATGAATCGAATTCTGGTTATTGATGACGACATAGAGCTGTGTGAACTGCTGACCGATTACCTCAGCAGCGAAGGGTTTGAAGTTGATACCGTCAATCATGGTGAACAGGGTGCGTTGCGGGCATTGGCAGAGGAGTATGCGCTGGTGGTCCTGGATGTGATGCTGCCGGGGATGAACGGTTTTGATGTTTTGCGTAAAATTCGCGCAGTCAGTCGTCTGCCGGTGATCATGCTGACTGCCCGCGGTGACGATATTGACCGGATCGTCGGTCTGGAACTGGGGGCCGATGACTATCTGCCCAAGCCGTTCAACCCGCGCGAGCTGGTGGCGCGGATCAGGGCGATTCAGCGGCGCACAGAGACCGCCGCACCGGGATCGGTCGGGGGTGCCCAGCAGTCCAGAGACGTGAATGTTGGCGATATTATTCTCAGCAGCGTCAATCGGAGTGTGAAACGCAACGGGGAGCAGATCGAACTGACCTCGGTCGAATTCACCCTCCTCGAACTGCTGCTGCGTCAGGCGGGCGAAGTGATCAGTCGTGAAGATCTGGTTGAGAAGTCTCTGGGGCGAAAATTGTCTCCTTACGATCGCAGCATCGATGTTCATATCAGTTCCCTGCGGAGAAAACTTGGGCACGCTAGCGAAACTGGCGAAAGGATCAAAACGATTCGTGGCATCGGTTATCTCTATGCTCTGCCGGAAAGAGTGATTTAATGCGCAGCCTGTTCGTTAAAATTTTTCTCTATTTTCTGCTGATCATCGTTCTGGTGACATCGGCCGGAGTTCTTTTGACCTATCTGCGTGATCAGGAGTTCCCGCCGCTCTCCCACCAGAGTTTTGCCAAACACGCTATTGCCGACTACGGTCACAAGGCGATCGATGCATTTGAAGGGGCAGGGGTTGATGCGGTCGATCGGTTTGCCGATCAGTTGATGGCCGACTCCGGGATCCGTATTATCCTGTTTGATGCCGAGGGGCGCCCTCTGACCAGAAAACGCGTGCCGCGGCGGATGCAGCATCTATCGCAGCGGGCGCTTCTGAGCGGTGAAGTTATTTATCCGATGATGGGGGAGCGTAATTGGCTGGCGAGTCCGATAGCGGGTAAAAGCGGCTCTTCCTATATTGTTGCCCTCGGTTTACCGGGGCAGCCATCGACCACGCACCTCTATAAAGGGTTGACCCACGGTCTGCTCGGTTGGCGTCTGTTGATTCTCCTGTTGGTGACGGCCGGTGTCTGTTTCTGGCTGGCGCGATCGATCACTTCACCGATTCACCGTCTGCGCCAGGCGACGCAGCGTTTTGCCGGTGGTGATCTCTCGACCCGGGTCGGTGATCAGGTGCGGGGGAAGACTGAACTCGCTGGCCTGGCTGGAGATTTTGATGATATGGCCGGGAAGATCGAAAGTCTGGTCGATGGCCAGAAACGCCTGCTGCGGGATATCTCCCACGAGCTCCGTTCGCCGCTGGCACGGCTCGGCGTGGCGCTTGAGTTGGCGCGACAAAAGGGGAGTCAGGAGTCACGACAGAAAGCGCTGTCGAGGATCGAGCTGGAAGCAGGGAGGATGAACGAGATGATCGGTCAGCTGCTCAGCCTGACCCGATTGGAGAGCGGTGCCAATCAACTGCCGCGGTCTGAATTTGATCTCGGTCTCCTGCTTGATCGCCTGGTTCAGGATGCTGACTTTGAAGCTAAAAATCGCAACTGTCGGGTGCTCTTTAACGGGCCGGATTCTGTTGTTGTCTCAGGGTATGAAGAGCTGCTGGCGCGGGGTCTGGAGAATGTGATCCGTAACGGAGTCAGATATACCGGCGAATCGACTCAGGTCGTCGTCGAACTCAGGCGTGAACCAGGCAAAATCGTGATACAAATTGCCGATCAGGGGGATGGTGTTCCCGATGAAGCATTGGGGAAACTGTTCGAGCCGTTCTACCGTGTCGCTGACGCCCGGGATCGGCAGAGTGGCGGCACCGGTATCGGTCTGGCTATCGCTGATCAGGCGGTCCGGCTGCACGGCGGGAGCATCAGGGCCAGCAATCGTGCTGCGGGAGGGCTGGTGGTGGAGATCACGTTGCCGGGATAAAGCGCGACCAGCCGGTAGAGACGATCTGACGAGACCGACTTGTGCCCCATTTCAGACTCTATTTTTTGTGACCATCAGCGGCGGCCTCAATCCACACGGCGTTTCGAGTGCCAGTATTCCGGTTCGACCTCGGCGCTGAAGCGCTGGACGAATTCACCTATCTGCTCTTCGCTCAGTTCCAGTTCCGTGTTGTCTCCCAGCAGGATATGATTCAGATGCCGCTCCGCAATCAGGTTGTAAATACGGTTCGCCTCATTTCTCCCTTTGTGGCACGCTCCGATAATCTTGCTGACGGGGTCTCTGCTCGATGTCGTTTGCATACGCACCTCCTCTTTTGTCTGCTGCTTTCATTCTGCCGCGTGAGCGCAGAACGTCTACCGGGTCGAGTCGAAAATAATGGGCCTTGGCACGGTCGTCTCATACAGTCCGGACAACAACGGTTGTCTCAGCTCTCTATTTTGCAGAGAGATTGATCTTCTTTACAGGCGATTGTAAATAGCTTAGATTGCGACAAAAGAGATTCCTGTTTTGTTCTATCATCGCTCTCTTTTGGAGGGATTTAATGCGCGTTGTCCACCCGTCATCACCATGCATTCGCACCGCCTTTTGTTTTATCTTTTTTCTTCTGCTGTTGATTGGCAGCGGACTCTCTGAGGCCGGCACACTGCCGGATTCAGATTCTGTTGCACCCCTTCTCCCCGTCATCCGTTCGGCGA
The DNA here is from genome assembly GCA_014859615.1 of Desulfuromonadales bacterium. Taxonomy (GTDB): domain Bacteria; phylum Desulfobacterota; class Desulfuromonadia; order Desulfuromonadales; family UBA2294; genus Kmv16. The sequence goes on from JACUTX010000093.1 coordinate 3,853, forward strand.
GTGAATATGACTACCCCCCTTACGCTGTCGTCACCCCGGATGACGAAGCGGACGGATTCTCCGTTGAGCTGTTGCGGGCGGCCCTCAAGGCGATGGGGCGTGACGTCAGCTTCGAGATCGGACCGTGGAGCGAGGTCAAACAGAAACTGGTCAAAGCAGAGATTGCGGTTCTCCCGCTGGTCGGGCGGACGCCCGAACGCGAGCACGATTTTGATTTCACTTTCCCCTATCTGAGGATGCACGGCACCATCGTCGTGCGCAGCGACGAAACCAGTATCCGCACTCTCGATGATCTTAAGGGGAAACGGCTTGCTGTTCTCAAAGGGGATAATGCCGAGGAGTTTCTGCGCCGGAGCAATCCAGGGGGAGAGATTGTCACCACCTCGACCTTCGAAGAAGCGTTCATGCAACTTGCCGCTGGCGAGCACGATGCCGTCGTGGTTCAAAAGCTGGTCGCCCTGCAGCTGATAAATCGACTCAAGCTGACCAATCTGAAAACGGTCGGGCCTCCCCTTGTAGAGTTTGTGCAAAGTTTCTGTTTTGCGGTTAAAAAAGGGGATCAACAACTCCTCTCGCTTTTAAATGAAGGGCTGTCGATCGTTGTTGCCGATGGCACTTTCGATTCTTTGCACAAAAAATGGTTCGGGCCGATTGAAGCACTTGAATATGCAAAAAGCCGGATCGTAATAGGGGGTGACGCCGACTACCCTCCGTATGAATTTCTCGACGAGAACGGTCAACCGGCCGGCTACAATGTCGATTTAACCCGCGCCATTGCCAGACAGCTCGGGATCGAAGTCGAGATTCAACTCCGCCCCTGGGCAGAGATTCGTGCCGGGTTGGCAAACAACGAGATCGATCTGGTTCAGGGGATGTTCTATTCGCCGGAACGAGACCTCACTTTCGATTTCACTCCGGCGCACACCCTGATCAGCCACGTCATTGCTGTTCGACAAGGAGCGAAAATTCCCCAAAGCATGGCCGATCTGGCGGGGAAATCGATTCTGGTTATGGAGGGCGACATCATGCACGATGTTGCCGTTAAACTCGGTTACAGCAAGGATCTGGTTCTGGTGAAATCCCAGGAAGAGGCGCTCAAACTGTTGGCAGCTGGAGACTACGACTCTGCCCTGATCGCAAGGCTTCCCGCGCTCTACTGGATTGATCAGCATGGGTGGAAGAATCTGCACTTAAGTGAAAGGCCGGTTCTCACCCCGGAATACTGTTTTGCCGCGCCACACGGGAACCAGAATTTTACAGCCCTTTTGACAGAGGGGCTGGCGGCGATCAAATCGACCGGCGAATACCGCGACATCTATTCACGCTGGCTCGGCGTCTACGAAAAGGGCGAGATTGGTTTCCTGGATGTTTTGAAATACGCGCTTTTTCTCGTTGTACCGCTGATTATCGTCCTGATCGGTTCATTTTTGTGGTCCGCCAGTCTCAAGCGTCAGGTCGAGCGGGCCACGGCGCAACTCAAAGATGAACGTCAGCGCCTTGAGAGTATTATCGACGGGACCCGGGCCGGTACCTGGGAATGGAACGTCCAGACCGGGGAATCCCTGCTTAATAGAGAATGGGCGGAAATGATCGGCTATACGCTGAAGGAGATCGCACCTCTCTCGACTGTCACCCGGAAGAGTTATGCCCATCCGGACGATCTGCAGAGAAGCAATGCCTGTCTGCAGGCCTATTTTCGCGGTGAAACCGACTATTACGAGTGCGAATTCAGAATGAAGCATAAAGAGGGGTATTGGGTCTGGATCCTCTCCAGGGGGAAAGTCTCTGACTGGTCGACGGACGGCAAGCCGTTATGGATGTTTGGCACCCATCTGAATATCACGAAACGCAAAGAGGGAGAGGAAGCACTCGCCCGTCTGAATGCCCGACTCGAAGCAAATAACAAGGAGATGGAGCAGATCCTCTATGTGACCTCGCATGACCTTCGTTCCCCGATGATCGCGATCGAAGGGTTTGCTTTCTTGTTTGATAAATCACTCACGAAAATACTGGCCGCTCTGGCCAATGAAAAAATTTCTCCCGAAACAAAAAAAGAGCTCGAAGCCGCCATTCATGACAGTCGGGAATCGAGCGACTATATCAGTAAAAGCATCACCAAAATGAACGCATTGCTCGATGGGCTTTTGCAGGTTTCGCGCTTAGGGTGGGTCGAAATCAGTAAACAAGAGCTCGATATGAACGCCTTGATGGCCAGCGTTCTGAATGAGTTTGAGTTTCAGCGTCAAAAGCAAAAGGTCACGATTGAGGTCGCAGATCTCCCTCCCTGCAATGGTGATCCGGGGCAGATCAATCAGCTCTTTGCCAACCTCATCGGCAACGCCCTTAAATACGCCGATCCGGCTCGACCCGGCATGATAAAAGTTTCCGGGCAAAAAGAGGGGGAGCAGACTCTCTATTGTGTGGCGGATAACGGCATCGGGATCGATCCTGACAACATGCAACAAATCTTTGAAATGTTTCGTCAGCTCGACCCGAAAGTGAGTGGGGAGGGGCTTGGGCTCTGCATCGTGAACAAGATTGCCGAACGACACGATGGCAGGGTCTGGGTGGAATCGGAGGTTAACAAAGGGAGCCGATTTTATGTGTTGTTGTAGCGAGCCGCTATGATTCGGGTGTCATCCCTGCATTGCAGCTTTTATCGCCCTTTTGCCGTCAGGTCATGCAGCAACGGCGACCTTGACTTTAAAGGCCGCCGCTAGATCGAACGGATCGCGCGGCATTATCGCGCTTAAGCTTTTTCACCCGTCGGCATCGAACCGAGCAGCGGCATCAGCTGCGCCAGATCGAGGCCACTCTCCTGGACAATCCCGAGAAAGACCGGCAGCAGTTGAAACAGAAACGATTTGTCGGTCATCGCCTCTTTTGCCAGGCCGGGGAGGGTGTTGAGGATAAAGGCTTGCTTCTCTTCGAGGGAGAGCGCCATCACGGCGTCGGTCAGTTCCTGCTCGGTCATGTTACGAATCCTTTGGTTGGTGGGGGAAAGATAAATATAATCAACTTATAAAGCCTCTCTCTCGCAGAGCCCGTAGAGCCCGTAGAGCCCGCAGAGAACGCAGAGAACGCAGAGAACGCAGAGAACGCAGAGAAAAACGGGGCCAAGCATAAGAGTCTTCTGCAAAATGATTGTCATCCCCGAAGGCTTTTATCAAAGGATCGATCCGTTTCACCCTTTTAAGTCTGGATTCCCGATCAAAATCGCTTCGGGAATGACACCCTTTTTCGTAGGCGCTGAATAGTTACCAGAAATCAAAACTTATAATGCCTGTATCTCGCAGAGCCCGCTGAGAAAAACGGGGCCAAGCATAAGAGTCTTCTGCAAAATGATTGTCATCCCCGAAGGCTTTTATCAAAGGATCGATCCGTTTCACCCTTTTAAGTCTGGATTCCCGATCAAAATCGCTTCGGGAATGACACCCTTTTTCGTAGGCGCTGAATAGTTACCAGAAATCAAAACTTATAATGCCTGTATCTCGCAGAGCCCGCTGAGAAAAACGGGGCCAAGCATAAGATCCTTCTGCAAAATGATTGTCATCCCCGAATGCTTTTATCGGGGATCCATGGCTTTAAAAGCTGGATTCCCGATCAAAATCGCTTCGGGAATGACACCCTTTTGCGTAGGCGTGAGATGTTTGAAACGTCTAGCGCTCGGTCGTAACCAGTTTCAACGCCAAGCCGATAAAGACCGATCCGGTCAACCAGTTCATCCCCTTTTGTAACTGTGTGGAACGGTTCAGCCATGCGCCGAGGGATCCGGCCACAAGCGCAATCCCACCAAAGACCAGCAGAGCCGATAATATAAACAGCAGCCCGAGCAGCCCGGTTTGCAGCGCCACCGAACCGAGGGCCGGGTCGGTGAATTGCGGCAAAAAGGCGAGGAAAAAGATCGAGACCTTCGGGTTGGTGACATTCATGATGATGCCGCGGCTGTAGAGCTTTTTGTAGCTGAGCCGATTGCTGCGCGCCGCCTCAATTCTGGTCGCCGAGGCGCGAAATATCTGCCAGGCTAGATAGAGCAGGTAACCGGCCCCCAACAGTTTCAAGGCGGTAAAGGCAACAGCCGACGCCTGAAAAATCACCGCCACGCCGAGGGCGACGCCTAGGGTGTGCACGATCAGGCCGGTGCAAAGGCCGAGCGTGACAACCAGCCCGGAGGTGCGGCCATGCAGCGCCGATTGGGTGAGGACAAAAATATTGTCCGGCCCCGGCGCCAGGGCGAGGAGCAGCGAGGCGGCAAAAAAGGTGAGGAGCACTTCAAGCGGAATCATGGTTGTTCTCCGGTCAGACCGCCAGCGGGAAATTTTTGTGCATAAGCATCTGCCGCCAGATCTCAGCGGTCACCTTGGCGTCGTCGAGGGCCCGGTGCTGTTGCAGTCCGTCGAAGCTGGCGCCGACATGCCGGGCGACGGTGTCGAGTTTATGGTTTTCGAGCTGCGGCCAGATCTTGCGGCTGAGCCTTAAAGTGCAGTGCGACCGGTTGGTCAGCCTGAAACCGAGCGCGGCGAATTCAAATTCGAGAAAACGGAGGTCAAACGGGGCATTGTGTGCGACCAGTGTCGCAGCGCCGATAAAGTCACGAAAATCGGTGAAGACCTGAAAAGGGGACGGCTCCCCCTTGAGCATCCGGTTGGTGATGCCGTGCACATTGGTCGCCCGCCACGAGATCTCACAGTCGGTGTCGATCAGGCTCTGAAATTCACCGGTGATCTCACTCCCGCTCATGGCGACCGCCCCGATCTCAATGATGCGGTGACCGGTTTTGGGCGAGAGACCGCTCGTTTCCGTATCAAAAATTACAATATTGTTCATCTCTGCTTTCGCGCTGGTATTAAAAAACTGCGGGGTGATTATCGATGACCTTACACTCACATGTCAATCTCTGATCCGTGCGTCAGGACAACGAGAAAGAAATCTTTACTCGACTGATTGCATGGCGTAGTTTAGTGGCATCGAATTCGATGCACTTTTTGGGAGGGGTGGAAATGATCTGTACATTTTGTACGGCAAATTCAAAAAAATCACGCACCGCTAGGATCGGCATTATGCCGGGTAGCGGTTTTTTTGTGGGAATCTGGCCGGGGGGAGATCTGGCTGAATGTGTGTGACGTGACTACTGAACAATATTGACAGATTTATTCAGTACCATGAAAT
>JACUTX010000094.1 GCA_014859615.1 Desulfuromonadales bacterium
CTGCGTCAAACGGCACAGCTGAAAACGGCTCAATCTCAGCTATTGACGTATCTTCATCGTCTGCATCGAAATTAAAGGGGGTCTGTTCGTCGCTGCTCTCTGCTAAGGGTGTCATATCGGCAGAGTGTGTGGAGTGTGGTGCCAAAACGGCCAGCATGTTTTCGAGACGATTGCTGATCTCCTGCAATCGGTCGCCATTCTGTTTTAATCTTGTCGAGATACGCCAGACAAGATAAGGGAACAAGAATAAAAGCAAGAGCGCAATCAGGGTCATAATGAAAAGAAAAAAGGCGACTGCGTCTTCTTGCTGAAAGAAAACATCCATAAAATTACTCTCCGGTGAAAATTCTATAACGGTTTTGAGGCATTAACCAGAGTAAGCTTTCTTGACTATCCCTTTAATAAGTAAACGTATTCATCGTCTCTGTCAAATAAAAGTGCAGCGATAAGACGAAGTTAAAAGAATTCATGGGATGGTCGTTCTCTTTGCACGGCAAAAAACTGTTTTGGGATCAATTTTTACTGCGGTCGATTAAACACCGGCAAACAGGTACACCCTTTTTGGTTGACGGCGGGTCAGATAAACCGCTGACTGGGGGGGGATGAGTGCTGATAAATCTGCGGTTTCTCGGTCTTTACAACGGCGGGTGAGTTGCGTATAGTTTGACTCTTTTTAAGTCAAACTTCTTTGACAACGGCTCCAAACAAAAGGAGAACGATAGCATATGGCACGAATTATTGATGGAAAGCAGATCGCAGCTGATCTGCGCGTGAAGATTGCTGCGGATGTGACGCGCTTGCAGGGTGCAGGGGTCACGCCTGGGCTGGCCGTTGTTCTGGTCGGCGACGATCCGGCCAGTCGCGTTTATGTCTCGATGAAGGAAAAGGCGTGTGCTGCTGCCGGGATTTTTTCTGTTGAACACAAACTGGCGGCCGAGACCACTGAGCGGGAGCTGCTCGATCTGATCGATAGCCTGAATCGCGACGAAAAAATCGACGGTATTCTCGTTCAATTACCGCTCCCGGATCCTATCGACGAAGGGAAGGTTCTGGAGGCGATTTTGCCGACCAAGGATGTCGATGGTTTCCATCCTTATAACGTCGGGCGTCTGGTGACCGGAAATCCTCTGTTCCAACCCTGTACTCCGTATGGCGTGATGAAGATGCTTGAGGCTGAAAAGGTCGATCTGGCCGGAAAGGATGTTGTGATTATCGGCCGTTCAAATATCGTCGGTAAACCGGTGGCGCTGATGTGTCTGGCCGAACATGCCACCGTGACAATCTGCCACTCCCGCACGCGTGATCTGGCCGACAAGGTTCGCAAGGCAGATGTTGTGATCGCCGCTGTCGGTCGTCCTGAGATGATCAAGGGGGATTGGATCAAGCCGGGGGCGATCGTGATTGATGTCGGTGTGAACCGGGTCGGCGACAAAAAGCTGGTCGGTGATGTCGATTTTGCCGGCGCCAGTGAACGGGCTGCGGCGATTACGCCGGTTCCGGGCGGGGTCGGTCCGATGACCATCTCCATGCTCCTGTTTAATACGGTCGTGAGTGCCGGTCGGCGCGCGGCAGTCTGACTATTCAGCCCCTTTTAAAGCCATGGATCCTTTGATAGAAACATTCGAGGATGACAAACTCTTTGCACTAGGGTGTCATTCCCGAGGGGGGGCATCGGGAATCCAGCTTCTAAAGCCATGGATCCCCGATAGAATCATTCGAGGATGACAAACTCTTTGCACAAGGGTGTCATTCCCGAGGGGGTCATCGGGAATCCAGTTTTTAAAGAGATAGCTCCCGATAGAATCATTTTCGGATGATTCTTAACGGGAGCTCGTTACCTTTTCATAACTCTTTTATCGGTCGTTTATGATTATCAGTCGCCAGAAAAATCAGGATGAGCTCAAAAAAGCACTCACCGGCTTGGCCAGGGTCTTTCTGGTCGGTTGCGGCGCCTGTGCGACGGTCTGCAAATCAGGGGGGGAGGAAGAGGTCTTCCGGATGCAGGAATGGCTCGCGACTGGCGGGATTGCGGTGACCGGCAGTGTCGTGATCGATGAAGCGTGTCATATCATGCGGGCCGGACGGGATCTTCGTCAGCACCGTGTTGCGGTTGATGAGGCGGACGGGATTCTGGTTCTCGCTTGCGGTTCGGGGATACAGTCGATTGCGATCAGCAGTGCGAAACAGGTGGTCGGCGGCCTCGATTCCCTTTTTCTCGGCAATGTGCGCCGGATCGGTGAATATGAAGAAAAATGTTCTCTTTGCGGGGAATGTATTCTCAATGAGACCGCCGGTATCTGCCCGGTAACGACCTGTGCCAAGGGGTTGCTCAATGGCCCGTGTGGCGGCATGGCCGAGGGACATTGCGAAATTGATGACGGGGTCGATTGCGCCTGGCATCTGATTTATGAAAAGCTGAAAAAACAGGGGCGCTCCGCTGTTTTTGACCGTCCGGTGGCGCCGAAAAACTGGAGCGGCAAGCAGAAGCCCGGTCGACACAAGGTTGAGCGCTGATGTCCCGATTAAAAGAGAGACTGGCCGCTAAAGAATTTGTTGTGACGGCTGAAATCGCTCCGCCCAAGGGAGGCGATGCAACTCTGGCGATTGAGCAAGCGAAAAAACTTGCAGAGCTGACCGCCCTCAATGTGACGGATAATCAGGGGGCGAACATGCGCATGTCGTCTCTGGCGTTGTCCGGACTGCTCTGTCAGGCCGGAATCGAGCCGATTTTGCAGATGACCTGTCGGGATCGGAATCGGCTGGCTCTTCAGTCCGATCTGCTCGGCGCTGCGGCGTTCGGGATTGAAAACCTGTTGCTCCTCTCCGGTGATCACGCCTCATTTGGCGATCATCCCGAAGCCCGTTCGGTTTTTGATCTCGATTCAGTGCAGCTGCTGCAGACGGCGACCGGTCTGATGCAGGGGGTCGATATGGCCGGGAAAAATCTGTCGTCTGCACCGCTCTTTTTCGCCGGGGCTGCAGTGAGTCCTGAAGCGGAGCCGTTTGATCTGATGTTTCTCAAATACCGCAAGAAAATCGCCTGCGGGGCGCAATTTTTTCAGACTCAGGCCGTATTTGATCCGGAATGTTTTGCCGGGTTTATGCAGGCGGCATCGCCGCTGCAGGTGCCGGTTCTGGCCGGGGTCCTGCTGTTGAAAAATGCCCGTATGGCCCGCTTTCTTAATGCCAATATTCCCGGGGTGAAGGTGCCTGAAGCGCTGGTCGAACGTCTCGATCAATCGGATAACCCTCTGGCTGAAGGGGTTGCTATCGCCCGCGAAATGGTGGCCGTTGCCCGTGCATGTTGTCAGGGGGTTCATCTGATGACCCTTGGTCATGAAGATCTTATCCCTGAAATTTTGTCGATCTGACGTTTCGATCGTCTGTTGAGTCAAAAGGAGACCCTGCATGAAAATAACCCCGTTGAATCAGCAGCACAAACAGCTTGGTGCCCGCATGGTCCCTTTTGGTGGCTGGGAGATGCCGGTTCAGTATTCCGGCGTGATCGAAGAACATCTGGCAGTACGCTCGGCCGCCGGTCTGTTTGATGTGTCGCACATGGGTGAAATTGAGGTGAAAGGGGCGGACGCTCTCGCCTATATCCAGCAGCTGACGATCAATGATGCTTCGGTTCTGGTCGATGGGCAGATCCAGTATTCGGCCTTCTGCTATCCCGACGGGGGAGTGGTTGATGATGTGACGTTGTATCGATTCTCTGCCGACCATTTTATGTTTTGCGTCAATGCCTCGAATATTGACAAGGATTTCGCCTGGATGCAGAAGGTGCTGGCCGACACGGAATTGACCAAGGTTCTGTTGACGGACCGGAGTCCGGAATTCGCTCAACTTGCACTCCAGGGGCCGAAGGCGCAGAGGATACTGGCTCAACTGACGAGCGCGGATATCGACCAGCTGATCTATTATCACTTTAAGCAGGCTGATGTGGCCTTAGTGCCGACGATTATTTCCCGTACCGGTTATACCGGTGAAGACGGTTTTGAGCTCTATTTTGCCGCCGATAAGGCGCAACGGCTCTGGACGCGACTCCTTGAAGCCGGGGCTGGCGAGAAGCTGATTCCGATCGGTCTCGGTGCGCGTGATACCTTGCGTCTGGAAAAAAAATATGCTCTATATGGACATGAACTCTCTGAATCGATTACGCCGCTGGAGGCGGGGCTCGGCTGGATCACCAAGCTCGACAAACCTTTTTTCGTTGGCCAGGCGGCGCTCAAGGCGATGCAGGCGCAAGGCGTGCCGCGGCGTCTGGTCGCCATCCGGATGAACGATAAAGGGATTGCACGCGAAGGGTATCCGGTTTTTGTCGACGGGGTGGAAGTCGGGACGGTTACCAGCGGGACGCTCTCCCCCGTCTTAAAGGTCGGGATCGCTCTGGCTCTGGTCAAAGCGTCTGCAGCGGCTGTCGGCACCGAACTGGAAGTAGGGATCCGTCAGCGTCGGGTGCCGGCTGAAATTATTAAACCCCCATTTATCTGATGAATGATAGATAGATCTCACTACAAAGACACGAATAATTTTAGGAGGAGACCATGGAATTTCCGGAAGATTTTTTGTACACAGAAGAGCATGAGTGGGTCCTGGTTGAGGACGATATCGTTACCGTCGGGATCACCGACTTTGCGCAGGATGCTCTGGGCGATATCGTTTTTGTTGAACTGCCGGAAGTCGGCTACCAGGTCGAAGCAGGGAAGACCTTCGGCGTCGTTGAATCGGTCAAGGCGGTCTCTGATATCTACTCCCCGGTCACCGGCGAAGTGCTTGAGGTCAATGATGAGCTGCCGGATACCCCGGAGCTGGTCAATACGTCTCCCTATGAAGGGGCCTGGATGCTTAAAATCAAGCTGGATGATCCGGCTGAACTCGACCTGTTGATGGATGCCGATGCCTATCAGTCGTTTGTTGAAGAAGAAGAGTGAAGACGTCTACCGGCGCCGATTCCCGCTGCTAAAGCGCTGAATAATTATCGAAATTTCAGCATGCCCCTTTTGTTAAAGCTAAATTTACATGCCGTCGTGGCGAGCGTCACTGCCCGAACGACAGGGAGATAATTGCCATGCGGTACATCCCTCATACCGAGGACGATATCCGTCAGATGCTGACCAGAATCGGTGTCGACACGGTCGATGCGCTCTTCTCTGAAGTCCCATCGGATCTGCGCCTGAATCGTGATCTCGATCTGCCCGAAGCGCTTGCCGAAACTGAACTGCTGCGAAACTTCAAGGCGCTGGCAGCGGTGAACGCCACGGCGCAAACCCATCTCTCTTTTCTCGGTGGCGGCGCTTATAATCATTTTATCCCGGCGGTGGTTGATCAGTTGATCTCCCGCAGCGAGTTCTACACCGCTTACACCCCGTATCAGCCGGAAATCAGTCAGGGGACGCTGCAGGCGATCTTTGAATATCAGACGCTGATCTGCCAGCTGACCGGTATGGAGGTGAGTAACGCCTCGATGTATGATGGTGCGTCGGCAACGGCCGAAGCGGTGCTGATGGCGGTCCGGTCGACCCGCCGCAAGCAGATCCTGATTGCCGACAGCCTGCACCCTGAGTACCGGGAGACGATTGCCACTTACTGCAGGCATCTGCAGATCGATCTGGTTGCGCTCTCTTTTGCACAGAACGGTCAGGTCGATAGTGATGAGCTTTCAGCACATCTCGGCCAACAGACCGCTGCGGTTGTTGTCGGTTATCCGAACTTTTTCGGCGTGGTTGAAGATCTGGCGAAGCTTTCAACGCTGGCGCATGATCATGGCGCTCTGCTGGTGTCGGCGGTCGCTGAACCGATCTCCCTGGGGCTGCTTAAATCTCCCGGCGAACTCGGTGCCGATATTGTCGTCGGTGAAGGACAGAGCTTTGGTATGCCTGTCTCTTTCGGCGGTCCCGGGGTCGGTTTTTTTGCAGCGAAACAAAAAGCGGTCAGATCGATGCCGGGGCGGTTGATTGGTGCGACCACCGATATTCATGGCAAGACCGGTTACGTGTTGACACTGGCGACTCGCGAACAGCATATCCGCCGCGAAAAGGCGACTTCGAACATCTGCTCGAATCAGGGGATGTGCGCCTTGATGGCGGCTATCTATCTCTCGCTCCTCGGCAAAAAAGGGATCCGGGAGGTGGCCGAACAGAATCTGGCCAAAGCGGCCTATGCCCGTGCAGCAATCACCGCAATTCCGGGTTTTTGCCTGCCGTTCTCTGCCCCGGTTTTTAATGAATTTGTCGTTGAAACAACAAAGCCGCTCGATTCTCTGTTTATCCGGCTGGAACGGTTGAACATCCTCGGCGGGATTCCCCTTACCCGTTATTATCCCGGTATGGAGAATCGTTTTCTGGTCTGCGTCACCGAGCAGCATCGTCGCGAAGAGATTGATGTGCTGGTCACAGCACTCAAAGGGGGGGGCGCATGAATCGCATCGGAACCAGTGGTCTGCAGCTTAATGAAAAACTGATTTTCGAACACTCCGATTCCGGTCGTTGCGGTTACAGCCTGCCGAAACTCGATGTTCCGGCTGTCTCATTACCGGAGCAGATGATCCGAACTGAGGTCGCAGGCTTTCCGGAAGTCTCTGAAATCGATGTCGTGCGACACTATACCCGTCTGTCGACCTGGAACTATGGCGTCGATTCCGGTTTTTACCCCCTTGGGAGCTGTACCATGAAGTACAACCCGAAGGTGAATGAAGCGGCAGCCCGGATCGCCGGTCTGGCCGATTGTCACCCTTATACGCCCGGACACTTAAGTCAGGGGGCGCTGGAGTTGATGTTTCATCTCCAGACGGCATTGGCGGAAATCTCCGGCTTTGCCGCGGTGACGCTGCAACCGGCGGCCGGTGCCCATGGCGAGCTGGCCGGGATGCTGATGGTCCGCGCCTGGCACGAGGCGAAAGGGAGCAGGCGGAGCAAGGTGCTGATCCCGGATACGGCGCACGGGACCAACCCGGCAACGGCGGCCCTCTGCGGCTATGATGTCGTCCCGATTGAATCGGGCGGTTCTGGTGTACTGACCGCCGAGACCGTCGCGCAGTTCATGAACGATGATGTGGCGGCGCTGATGGTGACCAATCCGAACACCCTCGGCCTGTTTGAATCTGATATCAAAAAGATTTGCGAGATCGTCCACGCAGGGGGGGGGCTGGTCTACTGTGACGGCGCCAATCTCAACGCCCTGATGGGGATCGCCCGCCCCGGTGACATGGGGATAGATGTGATGCACTTTAACCTGCATAAGACCTTTTCCACTCCGCACGGTGGCGGCGGTCCCGGTTCGGGGCCGGTTGGCGTGGCAAAAAAACTGATTCCATATCTGCCGAAACCGGTCGTGGTGCAAAACAAAACAGAGTACAAGCTCGATTTCGATCGCCCGGAATCGATCGGCCGCCTGCGCTCGTTTTATGGCAATTTTGGCATCATGGTTCGAGCCTGGGCCTATATTTTAAGTATGGGGAGCGACGGCCTGAAGTTTGCCAGTCAGATGGCTGTGCTCAATGCCAACTACATCCGCGCCAGGTTGGCCGCTGTTTATCACCTGCCGCATCAGCACCGCTCTCTGCACGAAGTGGTTTTCAGCGATGCCAATCTGCCGAACGATTGTCATACGCTCGATCTCGCCAAACGGCTCATCGACTACGGCTACCACCCGCCGACCATCTATTTCCCGCTGGTAGTCAAGGGGGCGATCATGATCGAGCCGACCGAAACCGAGAGCAAGGAGATCCTCGACGAATTCTGTGATGCGATGCTGGCGATTGCCAAAGAGGCGGCCGAGAATCCGGATCTGCTGCACGCCGCACCGACACTGACCCGGGTCGGACGGCTCGATGAGACAGCTGCGGCGCGACAACCGTGTCTTAGCTGGTTGCCGGAAGGATTATAAAGTGTGATGATAAAGAGGCCCGTGCGAGTGGCCCTCTTTTTGGGTTTAGATTAAAGCCAGAAGCCTCATTAACCTTAGGCTTCCGACATAAACAAGTCCGAAGGTAGATTTTTGAGTCTATTTCCGTTCTTTTTTGTGAAAAAGTATACAAACATTGAAAATAACGAATGATTTCTATATGATGACACCTCATTAATAATTCAGGTTCTTGGGGAGGGGTTTCATGTAGCGATGACTGCCGTAGATAACCGGATTCGGGAATTTACGGCTTTTTTTTGGAGGATGAATGTCTGCTCAGAAGTTTCTGCACGACCTTGAAAAAAAGCTCTGGACCGCCGCTAATAAGTTATTGCCATCACTTGATGCCGCCGTCTACAAGCACGTGGTCCTCGGACTTATTTTTGTTAAATATGTCTCCGACGCCTTCGATATCCGCCGCCAGGAGTTGATCGCGCAGTTCAAGGATGCCGATAATGACTACTTTCTCGACCCCGCCGATTACGATTCCGACAAGGACTATCAGCTTGAGATCGCCGTTGAGCTGGAGATCCGCGACTACTACACCGAGAAGAATGTTTTCTGGGTGCCGCAGCTGGCACGCTGGGAGACGTTGCAGAACAACTCCAAACTGCCGCCCGGCAGCGAGATTGTGATCAAAAACGGCAAGGAAACCACCTACACCATCCGCAGCGTCGGCCGCCTGATCGACGATGCGCTCGAAGCGATCGAGAAGGACAACCCCAAACTCAAAGGGGTGCTCAACAAGCAGTACGGCCGCCTGCAGATCGACCAGGCCAAGCTCGGCGAGCTCATCGACCTCATCGCCACCATCCCCTTTATCCATGAATCGCTGCAGGCCAAGGACATCCTCGGCCACGTCTACGAATACTTCCTCGGCCAGTTCGCCCTCGCCGAAGGGAAGAAGGGCGGCCAGTTCTACACTCCCAAGTCGATCGTCACTCTCATCGTCGAGATGTTGCAGCCGTTTCAGGGGCGGGTTTACGACCCGGCCATGGGGTCGGGCGGCTTCTTCGTGCAGAGCGAGCAGTTCATCAAGGAGCACGGCGGCAAGCTCGGCAACGTCTCCATCTACGGCCAGGAGTACAACCACACCACCTGGCAGCTCGC
>JACUTX010000386.1 GCA_014859615.1 Desulfuromonadales bacterium
CTTTTGCGCAGAAACAATCGATTCTATTTTATAAAAAATCATCACGATTAAAAAGAGTGGTTGCGCCTGAATCGGCAGTTTTTAGCAAGAAATCGCCTCTTCTAATGAGAGAAATGTCAGCAGTGGTCAACCGCGCGCTATAACGAATTTTGATCTGGTATTTTTCACCAAAAAAGGGGTAAAGAGTCACAAGAGGGGATAAGATCGATATGACTAAAAAAAAAAGAGGCCAACCAAAAGCGGTTGACCTCTATTTGATGAGTGTTCCAAACCAAAAAAAAGTCGGGCACGCCTGCAATCGACGATCGGACTTTGCGATCGGTTATGAGTCGTGCTCTTCTTCAGCAGCGGCAACGGCATCGACGGCTGTCGGGTAGAGAAAAGCAGCGATTAACTTTTCGGCCGCACTCTCCATATCGAGAAAACAGACCCCGAAGCCGTTCGGATAATCCACCTTGATCGGATTGGGTCGTTCATTGACCCAGGCGACAACGCCGCGACAGAAAATCGGCAATGGGTCCTCTTCATTCAGTCTGAACTCCAGTTCTACAATCTTCCCCGACGTGATTTTTTCCTTACTGTCAATAAAGAGGCCACCACTGCTGATATCGAGACTGATTCCGGTGATGGTCCGGCCATCCAGCCGACACGTCACCTCAAACAGACAATCGACCCTCGGCTCCCGCTTGGGGGGGTGCATTAAGCGATCATAATCATCAGGAGTGATTGTGAAATTTCCGCCATCCACCGTTTTCGACTGCAGACCCTTTTTAATGACCCCGCCAGCTTTGCTCTTCAGATCCGGTTCCGGTCTGCGTAACTCCTGTTCTCCACTCACTACAACGGCAACGGTCTCGGCTTTCGGTGGGGGAACCTCCCGTTCAATCAGACCGTCTCCCCCCTTTTCTGCCGCAGAGACCTTCTCTAAATCATCAAATACTTCCTGTTCATAAGCCCGGTCGATCTGAATCTGCAAATCGACAGGAGCCTCCGTCTGTTTTTGCACCGCTGAGGGTACAACGACGCTCATTTCCGCCTTGACGGCACGCTTCGCAGCACTTCTGGAGATAAAAATCGACCCGAAAACCACCACCACCACTAAAACCAAAATAACCCCCATCTGAACGGGGTCAAGCTGAGCTGCAACTGTTGAAGCAGGGTCAGACACCTTCTCGACCGGGGTTGCAGCGTCCGCCGTCTCAGCCGACGGAATCGATGCGCTCTTTTTATCGGCCGTCTGCACCACCGGCGCAACCTTCGCGCTGGTCTCTATTGCTGGAGCTTTATCCGCTATCGTCGGCTCTGTTTGCGGTTCAGAAACCACCACCTCGTCCGGCACCTTCTGCTCGACAACAGGCGACGTCCCACTGTACGGCGTCGAGATCGGCCGTTCGATAGCTGACACCGTTACCGCAACAGCGGCCGGAGCCTCTTTCTCATCACCGATTTCAAACCGGCCGTCATTACTGACCGGGACCTGGCTGCCGGTCTTGTGTACCTGAACATAACCGTACGCCCCCTCATCTTTTGCCTCGGGGGGCGCTG
>JACUTX010000387.1 GCA_014859615.1 Desulfuromonadales bacterium
CTTTTGCGCAGAAACAATCGATTCTATTTTATAAAAAATCATCACGATTAAAAAGGGTCGTTGCGCCTGAATCGGCAGTTTTCGGCTAGAAATCGTCTCTTCTAATGAGAGAAATGTCAGTAGTGGTCAACCTCGCGCTATAACGATTTTTGATCTGGTATTTTTCACCAAAAAAGGGGTAAAGAGTCACAAGAGGGGATGAGATTGAGATGACTAAAAAAAGAAGAGGCCAACCAAAAGCGGTTGACCCCTATTTGATGAGTGTTCCAAACCAAAAAAAAGTCGGCCACGCCTGCAAACGACGATCGGACTTTTCGATCTGTTATGAGTCGTGCTCTTCTTCAGCAGCGGCAACGGCATCGACGGCTGTCGGATAGAGAAAAGCAGCGATTAACTTTTCGGTCGCACTCTCCATATCGAGAAAACAGACCCCGAAGCCGTTAGGATAATTCACCTTGATCGGATCGGGTCGTGCATTGACCCAGGCGACAACTCCGCGACAGAAAATCGGCAATGGGTCCTCTTCATTCAGTCTGAACTCCAGTTCCACAACCTTCCCCAACGTGATTTTTTCCTTACTGTCAATAAAGAGGCCACCACTGCTGATATCGAGACTGATTCCGGTGATGGTCCGGCCATCCAGCCGACACGTCACCTCAAACAGACAATCGACCCTCGGCTCCCGCTTGGGCGGGTGCATCAAGCGATCATAATCTTCAAGTGTGACTGCAAAATTGCCGCCATCCGCCGATTTTCTCTGCAGACTCTTTTTAAAGCCCCCGCCGGATTTGCTCTTCGGATCCGGTTCCGGTCTGCGTAACTCCTGTTCTCCACTCACCCGAACGGCAACCGTTTCTGCATTGAGTGAGGGAACCTCCGGCTCAATCAGGCCGTCTCCCCCCTTTTCTGTCGCAGAGACCTTCTCTAAATCATCAAATACTTCCTGCTCATAAGCCCGGTCGATCTGGATCTGCGGATCGACAGGAGCCGTCGTCTGTTTTTGCGCCGCAGAGGGGACAACGACGCTCATTTCCGCCTTGACGGCACGCTTCGCAGCACTTCTGGAGACAAAAATCGACCCGAAAACCACCACCACCACGACAACCAAAAGAACCCCCATCTGAACGGGGTCAAGCTGAGCTTCAACAGCTGAAGCAGGGTCATCAGGCACCCTCTCGACCGAGGTTGTAGCGTCCGCTGTCTCAGCCGACGGAATCGATGCGCTCTCTCTATCGCCCGTCTGCACCACCGGCGCAACCTTCGCGTTGGTCTCTTGCGCTGGAGCTTCAGCCACTATCATCGGCTCTGCTTCCAGTTCAGGCACCACCTCATCCGGCTCCTTCTGCTCGACAACAGGCGATGTCCCGCTGTACGGCGTCGGGATCGGCCGCTCGATTGTCGACGCCGTCACCGCAACAGCGGCCGGAGCCTCTTTCTCATCTCCGATTTCAAACCGACCATCATTACTGACCGGAACCTTGTTGCCGGTTTTGTGTACCTGAACATAACCGTACGCCCCCTCATCTTTTGCCTCGGGGGGCGCTG
>JACUTX010000388.1 GCA_014859615.1 Desulfuromonadales bacterium
GTGATCAGGGCGGCGGCACGATCGTAATCGAATGTCCCACAGACGTTACGCGGGATTTCGATCAGTACATCGGGCGGGTAGGCGGCGAGCTTCTGCCGGGCGATGGTCCCTTGCATGGCATCGATCGACTGGTTGACCACATCGAACATGTCCGAATCGCCGTCGGTCGACATATCGTCATCACTGGCCAGATCGGCGATGAAATTAAGGATCTTCTCGTGCAGCGGGGCGCCGTTGACCGCGGGTGGCTCCGGCGGCAACTCGACACCTGGCTGCGGCGCAGCGCCGAGGTTGACAGCGATGGTCAAATCAGTCTGATCGTCAAAGGTCGGCGCGATCGGTACCGGGTTGAGCACTCCGCCATCGATCAGGTGGATGCCGTTGATGCGCAATGGCGTGAACACCAGCGGCATGGAGATCGAGGCGCGGATGGCGTCGAATAACGGGCCACGGCTGAGCCAGACTTCCTTTTCGCGCGCGATATCAGTGGCGACAGCGGTGAACGGCATCGGCAGATCCTCGATCCGCATATCACCAATCAGGTCGCGCAAAGTGCTGATGATCTTTTCCCCTTTGACCAGGCCGCCGCGAAACAGGGAGAGATCGACCAGCGACACCATGTCGATCTTGCGGATGGCGCGTACCCATTTTTCGTAGGTATCAAGCTGCCCGGCGGCGTAAATGCCGCCGATCAAAGCGCCGATCGACGCCCCGGAGACCGAGGCGATCCGGTAGTCGTTATCCTCAAGCCAGCGAATTACGCCGATATGTGCCAGACCGCGGGCACCACCGCTCCCCAGGACCAGGGATACTGTTGTTTTGTTGTCGGACATAAACCGTCTCCTTGCCATGCAAATACGGGCGGTACTATAGCAGTTTTTCTAAAAGAGGGGCGCAAAAGTTCGGTGTTTACTCTGTACTGGAAGTTGTACTAAAAAGAGGGTTTGCGATTCGTCTGTATGATCAGTATATTGACCCTATAAACTTAAACTTGTTAAGGAGCTTTTATGTCGTCAGCAACAGCGCGTCACATTCTGGTGGATAGTGAAGAAAAGTGTTTGCAGCTCAAAGCGGCCATCGAAGCCGGATCGGATTTTGCCCAGGTCGCCAAAGAAAATTCCAGCTGCCCTTCGGGTCAGAGTGGAGGCGATCTCGGCGCGTTTGGACCGGGGCAGATGGTACCTGAATTTGATCATGCGGTCTTTAGCGGCGAAGTGAACAAGGTCCTCGGCCCGATTAAAACTCAATTCGGCTATCACCTGCTTGAGGTGACGAGTCGCACTGACTGAATCGGATCGACTCTTTAAATTTTTGACTCTTCTTCTCCCAGGGTGTTTTCACCTCCTTTGTATACATCAGGTCGGTCAATCTCGAAACGATCAAGGCCGGGCTCAAATCTTTGTGACAAAGGCTGGATTCCCGATTACCCCCCTCGGGAATGACATCTTTTTCGCCGCTGCTCAATCGTTTCAAAAATAATTCAGTCTGTTTGACAACCATGCATCCGGTTGTAGCATGTAGGCATAAGGCCTTGT
>JACUTX010000095.1 GCA_014859615.1 Desulfuromonadales bacterium
ACCTTGCCGCCAAAATAGCGGCGCTGAAACCAGAAGGCGACATGCACCAGTCCGATCATCACCGGTACTTCCACCAGCGGTCCAATGACTGCGGCGAAGGCGGCGCCGGAGTTGATACCGAAGACGGCGATGGCCACCGCAATCGCCAGCTCAAAATTGTTGCTGGCGGCGGTAAAGGCCAGAGTGGTGGTGCGGCTGTAGTCGGCACCGACCTTTTTCCCCATGTAGAACGAGACCAGAAACATGACCACAAAATAAATCAGCAGCGGAATGGCGATGCGCACCACATCCATCGGAATCTGCACGATCAGCTCACCTTTCAGGCTGAACATGACCAGAATCGTAAACAGCAGGGCAATCAGGGTGATCGGGCTGATCTTCGGTACCACAATCTCGTGGTACCGCTCGCGCCCCATAACCTTGACGCCGATCAGCCGGGTCAGAGCCCCGGCCAAAAACGGGATACCGAGATAAATAAAGACGCTTTGCGCGATCTCGCCGATGGTGATCTCAACTACCGCCCCTTCCAGCCCGAACAGTGGCGGCAGAACGCTGATGAAAAACCAGGCGTAGACGCTGAAGAAGAGCACCTGGAAGATGCTGTTGAAAGCGACCAGCCCGGCGGCATATTCGGTGTTGCCGTCGGCCAGCTCGTTCCAGACGATGACCATGGCGATGCAGCGCGCCAGACCGATCATGATCAGACCGACCATGTATTCCGGATACCCCTGCAAAAAGACGACGGCGAGAATGAACATCAGGATCGGGCCGATCACCCAGTTCTGGATGAGAGAGAGACCGAGGATCTTTTTGTTGCGGAACACATCCGGCAACTCCTCGTAGCGGACCTTGGCAAACGGCGGATACATCATCAAAATCAGACCGACGGCGATCGGGATATTGGTGGTGCCGACGGTGAACAGATTGACGAAATCCGTGACGCCAGGGAAAATCCAGCCGGCCCCGACGCCGATCGCCATGGCGACAAAGATCCACAGGGTCAGGTAACGATCGAGAAACGAGAGTTTTCGGGTCAGAATAGACATGGGTGAAATCCTTTTACTCCGCTGTTGTTGATAGCACGGGCGTAGGGGCGAAAAATTTTTCACCCCTACGGTGACAATTCCTTTTCGAAAAAATCTTTCATCGTCCGGCGAATCTCATCCCGCACGCGTTTTTTCTTCACATTTACCTATTTTATGATGACGTCGATCATCCGCCAAAGCCAGCGAAAGAATCGTGATCAAACAAACTTCGTAATGAGTTAATATCTGCGAAAAGGGTGTCATTCCCGAGGGTAATCGGGAATCCAGCTTTTAAACCCATAGATCCTTTGACAAAATCAGTCAGGGATGACAGATTTTCTTATGATTTTTAATAATGCTGAGTCGTCAACTTCTTTTGGCGCATCAATCTTCATCTCTCCACATAAGCGGATATTTACTGGCAAAAAAAATCAGCACGTTTGCGGCTTCTGACTTGCTTGGTAACGTCTTAATCTCGCCAGGGAGAGAGCATGCTCAGCACTTTGACCCAGGTGAGCTTGAAGCACCGGCTGCAACGCCTGAATCAACAGACCGTCTTCCGCATTGAACCGATAGTACATCCAGACTCCCCGGCGACTGTCTTTGACCCAGCCACTGTTGCGCAGATAGGCGAGATGGCGCGAGACGGTCGATTGCGGAAGATCGAGCGCGGCCATGATTTCACAGACGCAGAGCTCGCCTTCCAGCAACAGCGCCAGAATGCGCAGGCGGCTCTCGTCGGCGAGAGCTTTGAATATTTTCGCTTCGCTTTGCATGTCAAACCTTATATACGCATAGGCGGATATTGTCAATCAGGGAAATTACGGGAGCGTCACGACAACCGTCGTCCCCTGATTCGGAGCACTGCTGATGTCGATATCACCGCCGTGCGCGTCGATGATCACTTTGCAGATATAGAGGCCCAGACCTGTCCCGTGAGGTGCGGTATTGGAGGGGTCGGCACGGTAGAATTTTTCGAACAGATGAGAGCGCTGCTCGGCGGTCATGCCGACCCCCTGGTCGGCGATCGTCAGGCGCACCCCTTTTGCGCAATGTTCCGCCGTGAAAACAACCTGCGAGCCGGGTGGCGAGTATTTGACGGCGTTGCTGAGCAGGTTATCGACGACCTGGACCAATCGTTCGCGATCGGCCCGGATCTCGATCCGATCCGCGGGAATTGAGACCAGCAGTTCGTGACTCGGGAAGCTGGTGCGGAAGTTGTCGAGCGTCTCGTTCAGGATCGGACGCAAATCGATCAGTATCGGGTCGATGCTGATTGATTTGCCGGATTCGATACGGGTGAGATCGAGGAGTTCATCGACCATGCCGGAGAGCGCTTCCGCCTTGTGCATGATCGTCTGAAGCGCATCGCTGGCGTTTTGTCCTTCGAGCGACGTCTGCAACAGCAGATCAGCAAAACCGATAATGGTCGCCAGCGGCGTCTGGAATTCATGCGCTACGGTCGAAACGAACTCACGGCGAAACGCCTCGACCTGCCGTTCCAGAGTCACGTCGAGCATCACGCCGACAATGCCGGTTAAACCGCTCTCCTGATCGACCAGCGGTGCCTTGTGAAAAATGATCTGCCGCTTTTGCCCGGCGGCATCGGTAACGTTCAACTCGTAACGGACTTCCTGCTCTCCCGCCATCACCTCGACATCCCGAGCGCTGTGAACATCAGCTTCCATAGCGGCGTAAAGCTCCTCAGCCCGGCGATTGACCACCGCTTGCCGACTCCACCCCCAGAACTCACAGTAGGCACGGTTGCAGCCGAGCATATGCCCGCAGGTATTTTTGTAGAAGACCGGCACCGGAATGTCATCGAGCAGAGACTCAAGAAAATGTTTCTGATAAACCAGACGCTGCTCAGCCAGACCGAGCTCCTTGACCATGCCATTGAAAGCCATTGTCAGCTGACCGACCTCATCCTGATCCGAGACCGGTAACGACAGGCTACGGGCACCTTCAGCCAGCGCTTTGACCGCCTCGGTCAGGCGGGCAATCGGCCGGGCAATCTTCTGGCTGGCAAGGAGGGCGAGCCCGAGAGCCAGCAGCCCGACCAGACCGATGACACTGAAAATTTTCACCAGCAGATTATTGACCGCGCGGCTCACGACCGCCGCGGAGACGCCGAGATGAATGCTGCCGGGACGGCCATCCAGAACCGGCACCGCAACATCGTAGATCAGTTCCGCCGCGCCGGTATCAATGCGCATAAGACTTGAGGTCTGATTCGCCGGCAACGGGTTGACTGCGGCGAGCTCCACCGGGTAGGACCCGTCAAAAGAGTGGGCAAGAACCTGACCGTGTGAGTCGAGCATGAAGATGTACTCAATGTCATCCTCGGTCCGGCGATGTTCCTTGGCCAGGTAGTCGAGATAGAGCGTGTCCCCTTCGATAAAAGCGTTGGCGCTGAGCGTACTCAGATGATGGGCGATCGAAATGCCGCGCTTGAGCAGCTCCCGCGAGAGATGGTCGGCAAACTGCGCCTTGAGGTAGACGCCGAGAGTCAGACCAAAGCCGATCAGCAGCGAAAAGGTCAGGATAATCAGCTTGGCGTGCAAAGAATAGTAGCGGGCCATCGCTTATCGCCCGGTATTTTTAGATCGACGGATAAACGCTTCGATTTCGCGAATGCCGTCATAAGACGCATCATCGGAGACCACGAAGCGGCCGATCATCATGCCGGCAAGGATGCTCTGCCCTTCGGGATCGTCGTGCATGGTCAGAAAAATCTGGCGCAGTCGGCTCTGCTCATCTTCAGGCAAGTCGGGTCGCACGACCACCGGCGGAATGCCGTAGGGGTGCGACCTGGAGAGAATCCTGATCTTGGCGACCAGTTCGGGATTGACCTTGGCCAGGTAGTCATAAATCAGGCTGTCGACTGCCGCCCCGTCGACTTTGCCAGCCGCTACCGCATGGATCGATTTGTCGTGAGCGTAAGTATAAATGATTTCGCCAAAGAAGTTATCGGGAGTCTCTTCGAGCCGGGCCAGCATATAGTTGGGGACCAGATAGCCGGTATTCGATTGCGGATCGGTAAAGGCGAACTTGCCGCCACGCAGATCGCCAAAGGATCGGGCGGAGCTTGTGGCGGGGACAATCAGGTAAGAGTAGTAAACCGTTTCGCCGCCGGGGGTTTGTGGAACCACCAGCAGCTTGAGATCAAAATCTGCGTGCCCTTCCACGTAAGGGCCGCCACAGACAAAAGCCAGATCAAGACCGCCGCTGGCAAGCAGATCGTTGAACTCCCGGTAAGTCCCGCGATCAACAATGGTCACCGGCCGCTCAAGACGCGTCTCCAGGTAATCGGTCAACCGCCGATAGTAGATGTAGCCGTCCTTGGGTGTGATCATGGAGCCGATACCGAGTCGCAACGTTTCCGTATTGACGCTGGCCGCAGTAGCCGCCGTGACAGGCGACTGACGGGTCAAATCCACCGCTACCGGTTTCGGTTCATTTTCGCAACCGGTGGCGAACAGGAGCAGGCCAAGCAGGACAGCTATTAAAAAATGAAATCTGTTCATAAAACCTCCTGTTTTCTATTTTGACTCCCGACTCAATGTGGAAAAATTAATTGCAATTAACACACCAATCTTTTCTTGCCACACCCGACCAACGGTACGCTTCCAGCGGGCGGTTTTAAAGAGTGCCGATGCAGGTTTCGAGGATGAATAACCGCAAAAGCTGTTATTTGACAGACTCTACGGTAAATGCCGGATCGTTTGATGCAGGCAGCCGGGGATGATAATCTTTTTGCAAAAGGCTCGTTCGTCTGTGAGAACGACCATCTTGCGCCCCGTTACAAATTTAAGCGCCGATGTTCTTGAAAACAGACCTGACTCTGGTGGTCGCTCCCCTTTATGGGGTATAGTACATCAACTTTAAACATTCAGTGCGAGTATTTAATGAGAATATACCCTGATCGACCCTCTGAAATGATCACCGACCTGCATACCGAACGGCTTGACCGGGTTCTTCGGGCGTTACTGGAGAGTGGCGCAAAGAGCGTTCTCGATCTCGGCTGCGGGCCGGGTGAATTGCTGATGCGGCTGGCAAAAGAGAATCAATTCAAAAAAATCGTCGGTATCGACAGCTCCCGGGAGGCGCTCGCCGAGGCGCGATTTATCCTCTCCCGACAGGAGCAGGGCCGCCACGTCTCGCTTTATCACGGCTCCTTCTCCTCTTACAGCGACGATATGGCCGGTTTTGATGCCGCAGTTATGGTTGAAACGATCGAACATGTCGAGCCCAAGCGCCTCTCTGCTGTCGAGAAGACCGTCTTTGCCGATTGCCGTCCAAAAACCGTTATCGTGACCACCCCCAATCAGGAGTACAATCTGCGCCATGGGGTACCGGCAGGGAGGTTCAGACACCCGGATCACAGATTTGAGTGGACCCGGATCAAGTTCAGAAATTGGGCCGAAGGGGTTGCCGGGCGAAACGGCTACGCCACAAGGTTTGATGACATCGGCGAGGTCGACCCGGCGCTCGGCAGTTCAACGCAGATGGCGATTTTCTCCCGGAAGCTATGAGTGGCCCTGCTAGACTGTCGCGTCTGAATCGGCCGGAATTTTAAACTCGCACGGCACCTTGGTCTGACAGAGGCCGCAGCCGGTTGCCTTGACTCCATACCCGGTCGCGACACGATCGGGGACGGTGCCGTAGACATAGGCCCGGCACTTCTGTTTGTCGTGCCCCTGATCGGACAAGGCCCCGACCGGACAGCGGGCGATGCAGAGACCACAACCTCCGCTGCTGAAACGCAGACAGTTGGAGCGATAGTTGGCTACGTTGCGGGGCGTCGGCAAAAGGGGGGAATCGGTGATCAGGCTTCCGAGACGATGCGCCATCCCTCTGCGGGTAATCAGGGCGTCGTTGAGGCTGAAGGTACCGAGTCCGGCCGCATAGGCGGCGTGACGTTCGGACCAATTGGAAGCCGGGCCGGATCCCGGCAGCTCAACCGCCTGCCAGCGCGCTGAGAGCTGTGGAGCCAGAGCCAGATACCCCCGCTTTTCGAGCCAATCGACCAGATGGCGGCGCAGCAGAACGTTGAACGTCTCACCGAGATCGCGGGTGCGCGCCCAGGCGCGGGAGGGGAACTGCTGTTGCTGACGATTGCTCTGCCGGGTGGTTTCTGCGACCGGCAAGACCCAGCAGACCACCGAGGCCGCCTGCGGCAGCAGCTCGATCGGAGTGAGATGAAAATCGCCGATGATCTGCTTATAGTCGCCGAAGAGCGAATCGGTCGCCGCCGCAACACCGATCAACGGTTGTTCGAAGTAGGGCGTCACCCCGTCTTCCTGCAGATTGGCTGCGCTTTCCCGCACAAATCGTTCGATTTCGCTGATCAACTGATGCTGCATCGACTTCGTCTCCTGATGACCTTCATTATCCCGGTCAAACAACAATACAGCGAATCCCCCCCTCTTTGAGACCGGGGCGAAAACAGCCGTTACATGAGATACAGGTTGCACGATGGGTTGCATCGGCCTGCCAGCGGTTGACCAGATCCGGCTCACGGATCAACGGGCGAGACAGAGCAACAAAATCGACCGCTCCCCCTTTTAGCAGCTCTTCGGCAATCGCCGGTGAGCGAATGCCGCCGACCACCATAACCGGCGCTTTGACCGCCTGTTTGATGGCGCGGGCGTAATCGGCATTGTAGGCCTCCTGCTCGGGCCTGTCGATCAGTTGCCGCACGGGACTCAGCGCCCCGGCGGCAGCGGTCCCGGAGCTGACTTCGATCGCATCAATCCCCCAGGCATCGAGCTGACCGGCGACGATAACCGCCTCTTCGAGGGTGAAACCGCCGTCAATATTATCGGCGGCGGTCAGTTTGATCGTCACCGGATAATCGTTCCCGACCTCCCTGCGCACCGCCTGATAAACTTCGCGCAGAAAACGTGTCCGATTCTCCAGCGAGCCGCCATAATTGTCCTGACGCCGATTGGTCAGTGGCGAGAGAAACTGATTAATCAGATAACCGTGGGCACCATGCAGCTGCAGACCATCGAACCCGGATTCTTGCGCTCTCTTCGCCGCCGCCGCAAAAGCTGCGACCAGTTCGTCGATATCGTGCTGATGCATGGCACGAAGCGAGGTGGCATCCTTTGCCGAAGGGGCGAGGGGGGCGTCCGTCGCCGCCAGACCGCCAGCATGAACCAACTGACAAAAGACCCTCCCGCCATGATCGTGAACGACATCGGTCAACTTCTGCAGCGCCGGAATCAGCGAATCGTTATCGATCCCCATTTTCCCAGGCATCTGCTTGCCATCAGCACGCACGTAGCTGTAGCCGGAGATAATCAGACCGACCCCCCCTTTGACAAGCTCCCGATAGAGTTCGAGCAGACGCCGCGACGCCTCCCCCTCGGGAGTGCACATCCCCTCCCAGGTAGCGCTGCGAACGATGCGGTTTTTCAGTCTGAGCCGGTTCATTGACCCTTCTTTAAACAGGAACATCCTCGATTTTCCTTTCTTTTTGAACTTTTTGTAAAGTGCCTTTATACGTCCCACGCGCAGTGATTTAATCGGAAAAGCTGTCAAAAAAAACTTGAAAACTCTGGATCCCCGATGAAAGCATTCGGGGATGACAATCTTTTTTGCAATAGACTCCTCGATACCAGGTTCCATCAACCCCCCACCCGCAGAGTCACCCTTACAAAAAAAACTGTCAAGATTAAATACCCCGAAAAAGATCCTGCGGACTTCAGTTTTATTGCAAAGGCCTCTTGACAATAGATTGAATCATGGTTCAATGTAAACCACAAAACAAACCGAACGGTCTGTTTTGTTTATGGAGTAACAATCATGATGAGCAAAGGTGAACAAACCCGCGAACGCATTCTGACCGAAGCCACAGCGCTCTTTAATCGGCAGGGGATTGCCGCAACGACGATCAACGACCTGCTCAAGGCGACCGGCGCCACCAAGGGGAATCTCTACTTTCATTTTTCCGGCAAAGAGCAGGTCGGACTCGAAGTGTTAAGCCGAGCCCGCGCAGCCTTCAAGACCTTTCTGGAAAATGCTTTGCAGGGCGAAACCCCTGGTGCCGAGCTTGAGCAGTTTTTCTGTCAGGTGCTGGAGAAAAATCGCAGCAAAGGTTTTGTCGGCGGCTGCCTGTTCGGCAATACCGCGCTGGAAGCGAGTGACACGGCGCCGCAATTTGCCAATCTGGTCAGTGAGGTTTTCGCCGAATGGATTGACAAACTGCAGAAAACCATCGCTGCGGCGCAGAGTTTTGGCCAGGTTCGCCAGGATCTGCCTGCCGACCAGCTGGCCGAACTGGTGGTGATCATCATCGAAGGCGGCATCATGCAGGCGCGCTTAAACAAAGCGGAAGGGGCACTCACCCGTGCCCTGGGCACATTACGGGTACTGCTCGAACTCAAACCTTAACCGGCACGTTTAACGCCAATCTGGAGACGATTTATGAAACGAATTGATACGGTTGCACCGGGCACAGCCTCACCTGAAGTCGAAGCAATCTTTCAGGAGATCCAAAAAGCTTTCGGGATGATCCCGAATCTCTTCAAAACCTACGCCCATCATCCCCCCTTGCTGGAAGCTAACTGGCACAAGGTGAAGCGCGTCATGATGGAAGGGGTCTTGTCGCGCAAGACCAAAGAGACGATTGCGCTGCTGGTTTCCAGGGATAACGGCTGTAAATACTGTGTGGCCGCCCACAGCGGAGCACTCAAGGCGATCGGCGTCAGCGCCGAGGAGATCTCCCGCATCGAAACCGATCTGGATCAGGCGGATTTCACCGACAAGGAGCGGGCGCTGATC
>JACUTX010000096.1 GCA_014859615.1 Desulfuromonadales bacterium
AAGATAAGTATATTCGGCAGACGACGGATCAAAGCCTGGCTGCCAAGCCAAAAGAGGATCTTTTTTTTGTTCAGCGAAGCAAAAAGAGCAGGATAAGCCGACTGCCAGCAGAGTGAATATCAAGGTTTTTTTCATCAGAACTCTCCTTTTGTCAAACCGAACCAATATTATGAGTCAATAATAATAAATGTCGATGTTACGGTTAACGTCCCAAAGGGTCAAGACAAAACAGGTTGCGCAAACAAGGGAGATCAGCGCTTGTCAGCAGACCGGTCTTAAGGTAAGATTCTGCGCTCTTTGAAAGCTCGAAAATAAAAACGGAGTGATCCTGTTATGGTTAAGGCAACAACATCAGCGTTGCAAAATATTCTGCTGGAGAAAATTCAGTCGCATGGCAATATGACCTTTGCCGAGTTTATGGCTGATTGTCTCTATCACCCTGAGCACGGCTATTATATCGGGTCACGTGACCGGATCGGGAAGCAGGGGGATTTCTTCACCTCAAGCAGTGTGCATGCCCTGTTTGGTGGTCTGATTGCCCGCCAGTTGATCGAGATGGCACAGATTCTTGGCGAAGAACCGTTCATTATTGTGGAGCAGGGGGCCGGGGAAGGACATCTGGCCAAAGATATTCTCGATGCTTTGCAGATCGAAGACCCAGAAGTCTATAACCGGAGCACGTATCGTCTGGTGGAGGTCAGTCCTGATAACCGGCGACGGCAGCGCGAACAGCTGCTCCGGCATGTTGATCGCGTTGACTGGTGCGCCGAGAGTGAACTGCAGCCGTTTACAGGCTGTTACCTTTGTAACGAACTAATCGATGCGTTTCCTGTCCACGTAGTTGAAAAGCGCGAAGGAAAGCTGCAGGAGGTTTTTGTCACCCGTAAAGGGGGGGAACTCGGCGAAACTGTTGGCCCGCTCTCAACGGCGGCTATTTCCGAGTATTTCGCCTGGCTTGGAGTCGAACCGGCTGAAGGGAACCGGGGCGAAGTGAACCTTTTGGCGGTCGATTGGATATGGCGGGTGGCTGCAACGTTACAGCGCGGATTCGTGCTGACAATCGATTATGGTTATCCGTCTGGAGAGTTGTATGCTCCCTTTCGGCGCAATGGTACGGTGATGTGCTACCATAAGCATGCGGCGCTTGAAGATCCGTATCATCTCGTTGGTGAGCAGGATATCACCGCGCACGTCGATTTCACTGCGCTGCAAAAAGCCGGCACTGAAGCGGGCCTTGAGCTGCTCTATTTCAAGGAGCAGTACCGGTTTTTGATGGCCCTCGGTTTTGTCGACAAGCTGATGCAGCTGCAAGCTGAATTGACCGAACCGAATCAGGCATTGGCGCTTCGCATGACCCTGAAAAATCTGATTATGCCGGATGAGGGGATGGGGAGCACGTTTAAGGTGTTGGTACAAGGCAAGGGGGTCGGGACTCCAGAGCTGCTCTGCCATCGAAAAATTTCCGATATCCCCTTGCCGATTTGATAGACTGTACGCTATAAAGAGTGACGTTGTAAAAAAGAGTGAAGCAGAGTGTCGCCCGCAAGTACGGGACGATCAATACAAAAAAAGAACCGATGAGGAGGTTGTAATGCGCGAAAAAGTTCAAGACGTATTAAAGCAGGTTCGTCCGGCACTTCAGGCTGATGGTGGGGATGTGGAGCTGGTTGATGTGAGTGATGACGGTGTTGTCAGTGTCAAACTGACCGGCGCGTGCGGTTCCTGTCCGATGTCGACCATGACGTTGAAGATGGGGATTGAAAAGGCTCTGATGGAGCAGCTCCCCGAAGTTAAAGAGGTTGTTCAGGTTCGTTAGTCGCAATCTTTATCGCTGTCGTAAACAAAATGCACCCCACACAAGCAGTTGACTTGCTGGGGTGCTTTTTTGTTTACGGCTATTTCGTTAGCTCAGGCTCCGGGACTGTTTTGCGGACAAAAAAATGCCCCGCAAAAGCGGGGCGATTCGCAGGTATCCGTTAGACGGATACAGAGGATTTTTTTAATCAATCGTTTCTGGCAGGTTGCAGTTCCAACTCTTCGTCCATGAGCAGATCGGAAGCTGCTGCCGGAACAGTGACCGGATCTTTAGTCGGTCGCAGTGTGCTTGCCATCACGGCGCCGACCAGAAGCATGACCCCGGCGACGGCAAACGAGATGGTGAATCCGCCGGTGCGGGCGGTCAGCATCGCTGAAGCCTTGACCAGAACAAATGCTCCGATTCCCCAGGCGGAGAAGAGGGCACCATAGTTAAGACCGTAGTGCTGCACACCCCAGAAATCTTTGGCAAAAGATGGGAAAAGTGAAAGATTGGAGCCGTAGTTGAAGCCGATAAATGTCGCAAGCAAGGTGATTAAAAGCCCGCTGGAAGCATTGCCGCCGACAACCGAAATGGCTGCAAACATCAGCGAGGCCTGAAACACCAGCATGATAATCAAGGTGTTGGCTCGGCCAAGTTTGTCTGAGAGGACTCCGGCGCCGATACGTCCGGCAGCGTTGCCGATCGACATCACGGCAACGGCGATGAAGGCATATTCACCCATGCTCTGTTTGGCCATGCCGGCGATACTCCCGATAACCATCAATCCCGCTCCGGCGCCGACGAAGAAGCAGAGCCAGAGGGTGTAGAAGGAACCGGTGCGCAGAACCTGTGATGGCGTAAGTTCGTTGCTCGTCTTTTTGACCTGAACATTGGCGTTTTTGCCGGCGGCGGAAGCTTTGAGATGATCGGCTGGCGGGTTGGAGACCAGCATCGCCATGCCGCAGACGACGACGATAAAAAAGATGCCGAGGATCATCATCGTCTGTTGCAAGCCGTAGTTGCCGAGCAGATATTTGCACGCCGGGGCGAGGTAGACCGGGGCGATGCCGAATCCGGAAACGACGATCCCGGCAATCAGGCCGGTTTTGGCTGGCGGAAACCATTTAAGCGCTGGTGGGGTGGCGGCCGAGTAGCCGAAACCGAAGCCGAGGCCGGCGAGGAGTCCGAAACCGATGATCCAGCCCCAATATTCTGTGGTTTGTGAACAGACGATAAAGCCGGCACCGACCAGCAGGCCGCCGACGATCGCCGTGATGCGAGGTCCGATCTTGTCCTGCATCTTGCCGCCGATGATCATCGACAAGGCGAAGCTGAGACATGCAACAGCGTAAGGGTCGCCCGCCCCTTCGAACAGTTTGGCGATATCGCCTTTAAGCATGCTGTAGGCGTAAAGAATGCCGAGAGCCAGATTGATTCCTGTCCCCGCCAGGACGACTGTCCAGCCACGTCGTGCAGAATTTTTAGTGCTCATTGATGCCTCCCTTTGCTCGATATTGGATTTGTCCATGCTCTGCATGGTTAAGTGGCGAACGCGAAAAGAGATCGGCCAGCGGCCCTGAATCCCGGTAATGTGCAGCGGTTTTTGCGGTCTTTTTTTTCCGGTCATGTCGGCCATTAAAACCCCTTTTTGAAAATTGCCGGCTACTGAGTCGACTGAATTTAACCTGAATCTGTCTTCGTCTATTCGCAATGGCCGTACCAAAAAATAAACAGTGTTATTTTTTTATTTTTTTTAATTTTTACAGGAGGTTATAGCTTGAGAGTGTGTAGATGTCTGAAGCGGGTCCGTTCGAGGGGTTTCGCATTTGTGCAAAAAAACAGTTCCGAACGGGGGACGATTTATGGTCGGACGGGGAGTGGCTGGGGCAAAGGCAGGAATGCAACAGCAGAATCAATTTTTTTGCATGAATGCAAAAAAATCCGGTTCACTAAAGGGTCACGATTCAGATTCAGGGAGTCGCTCTGACAAAGAGAAGGTTCGCCGGTATTGACGGATTTCGATAAAGATAATTTTGAGCGTACTGACGATCGGGACGCCGATAACCATGCCGAGAATGCCATAAGCATTGCCGCCGAGAATAATGGCGATGATAACCCAGAGGGGGTGCAGGTTTGAATAGCGGGAGATCAGGATCGGAATCAGGATAAAGTTGTCAATAATGACCTGGGCGATCAGAAAATAGACAATGACAATCCACCAGAACTGCCCACCAATACCGAGATCGACAAGGGCGACCAGGATGCCCGGAATCATGCCGATCAAAGGTCCGATATAGGGGATTAAATTGGTCACTCCGGCAAAAACGGCAAGAAAGCCGGTATAACGGATGTCGGTGAATGAGAGACCGATAAAGATCACGATGCCGATAATTGTCGCCTCAATGATCCGTCCCCGGATAAAGTGTGAGAGCTGTTTGGTGATCAGGTAACTCAAGTCGTGCACCATCTCGAAAGTTCGGTTCGGAGCCAGGGAGATACAGCTGCGCAGGATGCGGCTGCCGTCACGCAGAAAAAAGAAAGTGAAGAGCGGAACCATCAAAAACAGACCGCCGAGCCGTAAAGCAGATTGCGGCGTGCCGACAATGACGGTATTGACAATATCTTTACCGAGGGATCGGCCACGTTCGACCAGATCGGCTGAATCGATAAAAGGGGTTTGTGCTTCAATTTTCAGACCGAGGTCACGAATATAATTTGTCATCCCTTTTATATAACGGGGGAGGTCGGCCTGTAGTGAATTCCAGGCGCTCTGCCATTGGGGGATAATAAACTGCATCAGCAGATAGAGCAGCATGGCGCAGAGGATATAGACGATGAATATGCTGCCGGTCCGTTTGCCGGTTGTCCGTTCGAAAAAACTGACCACCGGCTCGAGGAGAAAGGTTAGAACCAGGGAGAGCAAGATCGGTAGAAACAGGGCTGATGAGGCGGTACGGATGAAAGTAATGAACGATGTCGCCGAGCTGTAGATAGCGAGCCCGGCGGCAAGACCGGCGGTTAAAACAATAAACAGCAGAATCATCTGAGTGCGATCGGCCGGACGTCTGATTGTCGGGAAAGGTTCGCTCAAGTTGATGACTCCGTACTGAAGAGATCGGGATGTTTCAGACGCAGGTCGTTCATGAGCTGATCCGAAACATGAAGCCGTTCACTAACGACCCGGCTGAGACTGAGGATGATTTTGTAGGCGACGGAAGGATTTCTTTTTGCCAGTTCATTGATGTCCGCACGAAAAAGACCGATCAGAACGGTCGGTTCTGATGCCCGGGCCGAAGCGGTTCTTTTTGAGGGAGCCGCGAGGGTTGTTTCACCGAAAAACTCTTTTAACCCGAGTTGCGCCAGTATGATCTCCCTGTTTTTAACAGAACGGTTGTAAATCTGCACAGTTCCGCTGCGAATGATGTACATGCCGGATCCCGGGTCTCCAGCTTCGAAGATCACTTCTCCGGCGCTGTAGGTGCGCAGATGCATCAATGATTCGAGTTGAATGCGGCTTCGTTTGTCGAGATCAGCGAAGATCGAAACCGAACCGAGAAAGTAGGCGATCGACTCTTCCTCCAGCTTCTTATGAAAAATATTAATCCAGAGTGGATTCACAACAGCTCCTGCAGCGACAAAAAAACTGTTTAAGGTTTAACCGACGCCGTGACTTTGTAATTAAGAAAATCAACCTGCATCTCCTCAACGTCTCCGGGACGATGAATATTACGGGTCTGTCGGGTTGGCAGATGAAAACCGGAGATTTTTTTCAGAGTCGTGACGAAATGATCGTCGATCTTGCCGTCGGGCGAGGTGACGCGGATATCGACCGGGAACCATTCTCCGTCAAGCTCTGCATGACGAATTACGACGGTCAATTGTGGACTCTCATTTGCCTCGATGACGATCTGCCGGAGGAGCTTATTTTTCTGATCGAGCTCAAACTCAAGGCGGGTGATGCCGTCTTGCGGCAGATCGAGCCCCGCAGCGTAAAAAGCCCCGGCGATTGTTGCCGGTTTTTCAAATAGAAACTCGATGTTGTGAAGCATCTCACTGCCGATCTGGGTGTCAGTACTTTTTATCTGTGCTTGTCTGGCCAGCACTGTGCGTCGGTCTGCCTGATCTGCCGGAAAGAAAAAACGATCGAGATCGACGGCAAACTGTTGCGAAAATCGATCGATCATCTGCTGCATGGTCGGCATAATCGCTCCGCTGGCCCGGACCGTCGAACCGTGATTTCGACGCCAGTATTTAATCAGTTGGGGTTCAGCCGGACGCTGCATCTCCGGCGGCATGCTGGCGGTCATTCTGGCAATTATCTCATTGATCTTGCTGGTTTTCAATTCGACCTGGTACGATTCAAGATTCGGCTGTGCATTGGCGTAACGGCGTGAAACATCTTCGATCAGATTCGTTTGCGCAAAGAGCGAAGTCGGGGCGAGAAACAATAAAAGAGTGACGGCAAGGGCCGGATAGCGCATGGTCTTCTCCTATTCTGAAAAAGTGTAACTGTTTAACACTTCTATTACGCAGCTGTTGCCTGCGTAAAGCGTTGTCATTTAACATCCTTTTTGTCAACAGCAGTCGCCCGCCTTGTTGTGCGGTTTGGTTTGAGCCGGGTGCTGGATAATTACAAAAAAGCACGAACTTTTTTACTATAGCGCAATTGTCGGCGACAAAATAGAGGAAAGATTTCCTGCTTTATTCCTTGTTCTGCTACACTGCAAAAAATTACGATTCGCATGATGGTGAGCAAAATGGACACGTTGGATAAACAGTCGTACCCGACTCTCCCGGGGGTCTACCTGATGCGGGGTACCGATGATCAGGTGCTCTATGTCGGCAAGGCAAAAAACCTGCGCAACCGTTTGCGCAGCTATTTTTCCGCCCGTGGTGACGGTCGGGCACAGATCCGCTTTTTGATGGAGAAGGTCGTCGCGATTGAGACCATTATCACCGATACTGAAAAAGAGGCGCTGCTGCTTGAAAATACGCTGATCAAGAAATATCGCCCCCGCTATAATATCGATCTGCGTGATGATAAGACCTATGTTTCGGTCCGGATCGACCCGGCCGAAGAATTCCCCTCCCTCAAGATTGTTCGTGCCGTGCGCAAAGACGGGGCGCGTTACTTCGGACCTTATTCTTCAGCCGGAGCTATCCGGCAGACTCTCAAAGAGATTTATCGCCTCTTCCCGTTGCGCCATCACCCCCTTACAACCTGCAAGAGTCGCGGTCGTCCCTGCCTCTATTACCAGATTGGACAGTGCAGTGGGCCGTGTCATGGCCTGATCAGTCACGCCGACTATGGCCGGTTGGTTCAGGGGGTGATGACTCTGCTCGAAGGGCGCGAGGATGAGGTTCAGACTCTACTGACCGCCCGCATGTTAAAGGCCTCCGAGGTGCTTCGTTTTGAAGAGGCCGCACGGCTGCGCGATCAGATCAACGCGTTGAAACAGAGTGTCGAAAAGCAGAAAGTTGCAGGCGATCAAGCGGGGGATCAGGATGTGTTCGGTCTGCACCGCGAAGGTGGAGAGGTGGAGGTCGCCACTCTGTTCATCCGGCGCGGCAAGCTGATCGGGAGGCGGATATTCTCTCTTGAATGGTGCCTCGATGAGGATGCCCTGTTATCGAATCTTCTTCAGCAGTACTACGCCCGGGAGACCATCATCCCGGATGAAGTGCTGCTTCCGTTTGCCGTCGCTGATCCGGAGGTCCTGGCCGACTGGCTGAGTGAACAACGCGGTCGCAAAGTTCATCTTCTCGTCCCGCAGCGTGGCGATCGCGTCCGTCTGGTCGATCTGGCCAACCGCAACGCCCGTGAATCGTTTCGTCAGCGCGGCAGTCGCCGCGAGGCGCAGCAGAATCTCCTTATCGAGCTGCAACAACGGCTGAATCTGTCGCGTCTGCCGCGCCGGATCGAATGTTTTGATATCTCGCATATTCAGGGGACGCAGATGGTCGGGAGTATGGCGGTGGTCGAAGAGGGGGAACCGGCCAGTCGGCACTATCGTCATTATAAGATCAAGACAGTCGCCGGCAATGATGATTTTGCCTCGCTGGCCGAGGTGTTGCGACGGCGTCTGCAGCGGGGTCTGATCGAGGAGAATCTTCCTGATTGTCTTCTGATTGATGGTGGCAAGGGGCAATTGTCTTCGGTCGGTCTGGTGCTCGATGAACTGCATCTTGCCGGGCGGATCGATCTGGTTGCGATCGCCAAAAGCCGGGTCAGGGCAAATGTTCGCGGCAAGGCGGTCGAGCGGAGCGAAGAGCGGTTCTATCGGCCGGGGCGGTTGAACCCGATCACCTTGCGGCGCGGTTCCCCGGCCCTGTTTCTGCTGGAGCAACTACGCGACGAAGCGCATCGCTTTGCGATCACCCATCACCGTAAGTTGCGCAATAAAGCGACGCTGCGCTCATCCCTTGAGGATCTCCCCGGTGTCGGGCCGGGGCGCCGCAAACTGCTGCTGCGCCATTTCGGGAGTCTCAAGAAGGTGCGGGAAGCGACGCGAGAAGAGTTGAAACAGACGCCGGGGCTGCCGGAGTCTGTTGCTGAAACGATTTATCGACGTTTTCGTGAGGTTGAGGCGAAGGGCTGAAAATTCTGTTACTGGGCTATGCAGTTAACTCAAACGAGTGTAATACATAGTGTGTTGCGATTTTCAGGGTGGGACCTTCGATTCTCATTTTTCAGGGTTTCTAGGAAACATCAGATCAGAGGTGTTTTAAATGCCTGCTGAGAAATAGTAGGACAAATAGAAACGGTCACTTGATTGACCGTTCTTTTTGTTTCAGGTACAGTAATTTCTATTATTTATGTAGGTTTGTAAGAATCTGAGCTCGGAGAGGGCTGTTTGATTGATTGAAGCCACTTTGATTGCAGGGTGGTTTTGTTGTATGTAGTAATTAATTGGCGAAGTGTCCCTATTTTATTCAACGGTTGTCACAAATCAAGGGTAGGAGGTCGTTATGAAAGCGAATTTT
>JACUTX010000389.1 GCA_014859615.1 Desulfuromonadales bacterium
TCACGAAAAAATCTCCTTGGGTGAATTTCGATGCGGTTCTAATGTAGCACAAAACTCCAACAAAATCAGCTAATTATCAAAGAGCAAACAGAAATTTACTATTTTAAACTCACTGATTCAGGTTAACTGCATTTCATTTTTTTGACTGGCTGTCTGGAGAGGGCCAAGTCAGCTTGATGTGTGGGTGTCCTTATGGTTGAAAGCCGGGGCACCTCAAAGCTCAGAGAAATGATTCATCGGTTCCATCTGCTGATGGAGTCTCTTGATGATAAAAATGCCGCAAAACACAAGAGAGGCAAAGGCTTGATTGGCCGCGGATGCAAACGGGTCAGTTAGAAGCATCAAGTCATATTTGTCTGTTGGGCCTGTTATTTTTCTTGTTGAAATAATTTTCAGATACTGTGATACAATGTCTTACATCTTTACGGAGGCGCTTATGCTCGCTATACGATTGGAAAAAGATCTGGAACAGAAGCTTGATTTGCTTGCAAAATCCAAAGGTAGCAATCGAAGCGCTGTGGTACGTGAAGCGATTGTGCGCTACCTGGAAGACAATGAAGATCTGGAGCTGGCAAAGCAGG
This sequence comes from Desulfuromonadales bacterium, assembly GCA_014859615.1. Lineage (GTDB taxonomy): Bacteria > Desulfobacterota > Desulfuromonadia > Desulfuromonadales > UBA2294 > Kmv16. The sequence goes on from JACUTX010000389.1 coordinate 582, forward strand.
CACTCGCAGAGATTCGCAGCAGTAAATCTCTCAAGGATTTAAGGAAAGAGCTTGGCCTGGAGAGTTGAGGTCGGTCTCTATGCCGAGAGGCAACTGCGCAAGTTGGATCAGCCTATACAAAAACGGCTTCTCGATTGGCTTGAAGATCGTATTGAAGGGTGCAAAAACCCCAGGCACTTTGGCGAACCCCTGCGGGGCGAAATGGCTGGCTTCTGGCGTTACCGCATTGGGGATTACAGGGTCATCTGTGAAATTCAGGATCAGCAGCTTGTTGTTTTGGCTGTAGCGGTTGGGCATCGTAGAGAGATTTATCTGCGTCGGAATTAATCGATTTTTGTGTCAGGATCAAAACTGTTGAGATCATTCTTTATTTAGTCTTTTACAAAGGGTTCTTTTGAAACGAAAAATGCCGACGGAATTTCCCCACCGGCATTTCATTTTACTTGATGTTAAAAATCACTTCACCCGGATACAGATATCGTCGCCGAGTGTCGAGATCGAGAAGACCGGGGTCTCAACCGTCCCATTTGGACCGGCCGACAAAACAAAGGCTGCACCGTCAGCGATACTGAATTGATCGGCGGCGATGATGTAGGCGTTCCCCCATGGGTCGGCGGTTACGACAGGCAGTTAGGGACCTTTGTAGAGATCGACGTTATAACACCCTTCGTCATCCTGAGAGAGGACATCAGCCATCCAGATCTGCACGCCGCCGTATAGGTCATCGCCGCAAGCCCTAGCGGCAGAGTCCCCTTCAATTTCCGCCAGACGACTGCAGGGGGGGTGAAAAAATTATTTCATCTTTATGATTTTCTGCTACTCTCACCAAAAATATTTTTCAGAACTTAACTCATACAGATGGTGGCTTATGACCAAGATCACAACGCAGGATCTGCTTGAAATCCGCGAGATGACGATTGACGATCTGGCGG
>JACUTX010000390.1 GCA_014859615.1 Desulfuromonadales bacterium
AACTTTTGGAAAAGACCATCTGTGACTTTTTGCGCCGGTACCTTGTTAAACGCGACTGAAAATTTTTGATTTAAACGGAGTGTTGGAAGATGTCCGTCTATTTTGTCTCAAGACATCCCGGCGCCAAACAATGGGCCGAAGAAGAAGGTTTGGTCGTTGATGCGGTTGTCGATCATCTTGACCCGGCCGCAGTGCAAACTGGGGATACGATCATCGGCTCGTTGCCGATTAATCTGGCGGCACAGATTTGCGCCTGCGGTTGTCGTTATCTGCACCTGTGCCTGGTCGTCCCCCGCGAGCTGCGCGGCTGCGAATTGACAACCGAGCAGATGCGACTCTGCGGGGCGCGCCTCGAAGAATATAAGGTAGGGGCAAAAAATCGGTAACCGGCGATGTCTTCATCTTCGATCATTCACCTTTTTAAACGTCTCGTTCTTTGACAACTGCTTAAATCAATAGAACTATCTTGCTCCCCCCCCTTCGGCAAAGGGGGGCCGGGGGGGATTTCTCCTGGTGAGCATGCAACTCATGCTGGCGATTATCACTTACGACGTGGTCAGCAACCGTCGCCGGGCTAAACTGCACCGCGCCCTCAAAGAGTTTGGCCTCAACACGCAAAAATCAGTCTTTGAGTGCGATAGCGATGACCGGACTCTGGCCGCAGTATTGACAGGCCACGCCGGACCGAATACAGTGCCTTATTCGTACTGGAGGTAAATGATGAAACTTGAAAATGACATCCAGCCGGTGACCTACCTCAAAAGCCATGCCGCCGATCTGTTGCAGCAGGTCAACGAAACCCGGCGACCGGTCATCATTACCCAGAACGGCCATGCTCGCGCGGTGTTGCAAGATCCCCGCAGTTACGAAGAGATGCGGGCAACGATTACTCTGCTCAAGCTGATGGTACAAGGGGAAGACGACCTGCGGAGCGGGCGGGTGATGGAGCAGGATGAAGTCTTTGCGGAAATTGAAGCGCGGTTGGCGACACCTCTGGTTACAAAGAGATGACCCCGCTTCGGCGGCGCGTTCTATGGAGTGTGACGGCTCGCAACGATCTCGGTGCGATTATCGACTGGATCGCCGCCGAGAATCCATCGGCGGCGCGCACGGCACTCTCCCGTCTGCGTGCTGCTGCCGAGCGACTGCACGCTTTTCCCGATCAGGGGCGGGTCGTGCCGGAGTTGCGGCGGCACGGGATCGAACTCTACCGCGAATTAATCGTCGCTCCCTGGCGCATCATCTATCGCGCCGACGACCAGACAGCCCAGGTGCTGGCGGTCTTCGACAGCCGGCGCGATCTCGAAGATTTACTCCTTGAGCGCTTGACCCGCCCCTTGTCGACACAATAGTGGGTTAAACCTCCCCCAACAATTTCGCAACCCCACGCCCTCATCTTTCCCAAATTTTTCAAGCATTCTACAGTGCGCAGAACCGCTGCACCGCCGCCGGGATAGCGGCGGCGGTGATATTGCCGAAGGCGAGGCGAAGATAACCATCGAGGCCGGGGC
>JACUTX010000391.1 GCA_014859615.1 Desulfuromonadales bacterium
ATGTTCCTTGAAAACCTGTTTTCATTTGCAGCATCAGGCAACAGGTGATCAGTGCTATGAATAGCTGGTTTTCTACCGCCCGTTGGCTCAATTCATAGAAGTGTTTTACACGTAGATGCTGCTTGATCCATTTGAAGAACAGCTCTATCTGCCAGCGATAACGGTAAATGTCACTGATCAGCCGATAACTCGAAATCATTCGTTACAATGATTATCGGATTGCCTTTGGTATCTTCGGTTTCCACCAGCCGTAAAGGGTGTTTCATTTTGTTGATGCTGTTCGTGACAAGAAACACAACCTGATCCTTGTTGATCTTGCCGGTGGGGCCTACGGGGCTTTCAGCGACCATTTCGACTACGGCGTTGCTTTTGAGGCGAGTTGCAAAACGGATGCCATTGGCGCAGTAGCGGTCAAAAAGCTGGTAGTTCAGTAACCCCGGTCAAAAACGTTTAGAGCATTCGGGCCGTCGACGATCAGGGCCTTTATTTGGGATTTGTCCGCTTGCTCCGCCGGAGTGACTACTGCTTTATCCGGCAAACTCTTCCCGTTGTGGAAGTTCAGTCGCAGGTGCAGCTTGATACCGGCCTTGGACTTCCTGAAGTTCGCCCAGCGGTACTGGGAAAGACACAGGCTTACGGTACTGGCATCGATCAGATAAGGGCGGCCGAGTGCCTTTTGGGTGGTCTGGAAGCCGACTTCTTTGGCGTACTCTTGGATCACGTTCTGAAACAGCACCTGGATGGCTTCCGGCGGCAGATCGCGCAATCTCCGGGACAATTGCGAATGACTGATTGATTCCAAATCAAGTGTCTGGCTGAGCCGGTCATCATTGAGACTGCCGCTGATGTCGCGCAAACCCCGGGATTGCTCCAGTTGGGCAAGAATCAGAAGTAAACGAGCACGGTATTGTTGAGTTTCGTCAGATAGGATTTGGAAAAAACAGCGCGGTGAATGAAGCTATTATTAATCTCATAAAAAATGGTAGTTGCAGGTTCAGCGGATAATGTCTCGGCATAGGTGTGTATTTATGTACGCTTGTCCGCCACGAATTAAGGGGACGCTTTACTAAATTATTGTGAGCAGTATCGTTGGAGTATCGCCACAGCGCATCTGGAGAGCGGAACGACACATTATTACGGACCAGACCGTTATTAGATGTTTGTTAATTGGCGGGAATCATCCTAATGAATATGATGCCGCCGGTCGACTGATCAGGTTTACCGACCCCGACGGAGAGGTTATTTACACTTACGCCAACGGGAACATCCTGACCGTCACCGACGCCAGCGGCACCATCACCCGGGGATACGACGCTCCAACCGGATGACCTGTTAACCGACACCAAAGGCAACATCACTATGGGTAGTTGGTCGAGATTGCGTACAAATTTCGTCAGTCCTTGAGCTATCCTATGCCAAACAATATCTCTACATACAGAGTTGCTGGTCAATTCAGGTCTCTTTTTAGCTGTTCCACTTCTTCCCGGCTCAGGCCGGTGATTTCGA
>JACUTX010000097.1 GCA_014859615.1 Desulfuromonadales bacterium
GATAGAGGCATTTTTGGGATGATAATCATTTTACAAAAGCTCTCATATAACCATTTAGCAGCAGCGAAAAGGGTGTCATTCCCGAGGGTGTAATCAAAGAATCCAGTCTTTAAAGCCATGGATCCCCGATAGAATCGTTCGGGGATGACACTCTTTCTTGAGTTTTTCTTATGATTCACAATAGTACTGAATAGTTACACTTTCATTACAATAATTGCCTGCTGCAAGAGTCTAGCGGAATGTGAGCAGATTGTCATCTGAAAGAAATAGCTGGAATATACGATGTTTGCTACTGCTCCAATAATTTTCTGGATAAACTGTGCAGTTCTGAGTTGGCCAGTGCAACCACTTTCTTTTTAACTGTGCGGGAGTAGTATTCCTGCTCGGTCTTGGTCAGTGGATCGCCTTCCAGTCTCTTCTTGAACAACTCCTTTTGTTTCGGCGAGAAAAGCTGAGACAAGGCGTACTCTAGTGAAAACTCCTCATATCGGTCCTTGCGCCGCCGATCCTTCTCGACTTTCTGCTCATAGTATAACTCAAACAACCCTCTGACCCTCTCCGGATCGAACTCATCCGCCCAATCGGCTGTTTGGTTGTGAGCTAAGGCATCCCGCCAGGTTTTTACCTGATGTTTGTCGTCGTCGGAAAACGTTTTCTTCAGCTTGCTCAGCCACGAAAAGGACAAATGGTAGCAGGTGTAGACAGCCGCAGACAACAGCAGTAGCCTGTGGTACCGTTCTTTGAGATCATCAGTAGGGAGCTGCTGCTCAACCAGCTCTGACTCAAACTGGTAGCTGTCGGCGGCGTTGGCCAGTAAAACCGGAAACCCTTCCCAGAGGCGGGTGTCGTTGCTCTTGACCACATCGGCCAATGTTTCATTTACATCCAGCTCTTCGCTCGGTTCGAACATCGGGAAGCCGAGTCTGGACAGGCTCTTGAGGAGTTTTTCGTCAGTCATTTTGTTCGCCCTTCTGCAGTCGTTCCAGAAAGTGGTCTATGTTCGGTCGTAAGCGTACCTCGGCGACATCATAGCTAACTATCTCATAGAAGTGGGCAATAAGTTTTTCAAGATCCAGCTCGTCCTTGTGGGCTGTTGCCAGTCTGACGCAGTCTTCAAAGTCGACTCTGGTGCCGCGCAACAGCTTGCTTGCGATCAGATCGTAGTCATTCAGGATGCCGATATAAAGGTGTGAGAATTCAACCAGCAGTTTGTTTTGGCCATCCTCCAGAGGGGAGAGGAACAACCCGGTTGTATGAATGCTGTTGCCCCGGAATATGTCGAAGTGAAAGAGTTCGCCTTTGCGTTGCCAGCCGGGACCATTGGTCTGCGTGTAACCCATTGCTGGCAATTGTTTTATCAGATAGTTGTATTCCCTGATATCAGGCACCATGAAATCGACGTCTTTGGTTGAAGTCTTGACTCCCAGCAAGGTCATGACCGTGCCGCCACAGGCGATAAGGTGAACCTTGCGCCGCAGGAGACTGTTCCACGCCCTCAGGTTGTCGAGGAGTTTGTTTTTGTCGAGCCTGAATTCATTTTGTACAATTAAGTACAATCCATTGTATGTTAAAGTACAATATATTGTATAATTATGTACAATATTGGCAATGTGCTGTCAAGAAGATGTTTTGCCATAAAAAGGATCTATCCCTGAAGGGGTGGCGTCATTGATCAGTTTTATTTATCGGGTTGGGAAAAAACTTGGCGGGAACAGATGGGAATCGAACCCACCGGGGACGGGATACGCCCCCCACCGGTTTTGAAGACCGGGCGCGTCACCAGACTACGTTCTGCTCCCAAAAACAGAGGAAAAAGTGATACAGGCTGACGCGCGTCGGCCTGTATCGCTTCAATTTGATGAAGGATCTGATGCTTGTTGCTAAAGTCTAGTAGAGCCAGCGCAGGCCTACATTGACATTCTGAAACACAAAGAAATCGGCTTTGGTTTCACCAAAATCGAGGTTGTTGGTGCCGAGGAGGCGGTACCCGAAGTCGATGACAAAATCGTCGCTGGTGTTCAGGGTGAAGCCGGCTCCGAGCTGGTAGGCAAAGGTGACAGCATCATTCCCGGAGAGAGCATCAGATGTGAGATCGAGTCTGGCTGCGCCGATCCCGCCGCCGAAATAGGGAGATACCATCCCGTTTTTATTGAAGTCGTAAAAAATACTCATCAGCAGATGATAGACGGTGATCTCGCCTTCAACGTCCGTCCAGTTGGCATTGAAGTTGAGCTGGTCGATTTCCTGGTAGATAACCCCGCCGGAAAATTCGAGACGACCGACGTCCCAGGCGTAACCGCCGGCAATCAAGCCGTTGTAACCGGGATCTGTCGAGATACGGGTGATGCTGGAGTCGTTGAGGTCGCTGATGCTGGCCCCCTTCATCTTGGAGAGACCGCCACCGATGCTGAAATAAGGGCGGGCATCGTCTATCGCCATAGCCTGCGACGAACAGAGAAGGGCAAACAGAGTGAGTGCAACGATCAAAGATCTTTTCATTGAGATATCCTCCGGTAAATTTCAGACGGTCCGTATCACTATAAGCAATTGTTATTTGGGGATAAATATCACAATATTTGACTAGTGGCAAGCGATTGATCATTTATTGTCTTGTCTCTGCCGGCACAGGGTTGACAAACGCCGTCAGGATCATTAGATTAGTGTAAAATCTTAAGTAAGGAGTTTTTTACGATGCCGATGTACGAATATAAGTGTCAGGATTGCGGTCTGGTTTTTGAAGCGAGACAGAAATTTTCCGATGCTTCTCTGACGGAATGTGTGGCGTGTGGTGGGTCGGTTGCGAAATTGATCTCCCGGACCGGATTTGCCCTGAAAGGGGGGGGCTGGTACGATCAGGGGTATAGTGAAAAGAAGGCCGCCTGCGCGACCGCCAGCAAAGCAGAGGGGTGTGCTGGTTGCCCGAAGGCCGTTAACGGCTGATCGCTTCGCTTTTTGAATAGCCATTTTTTTTGGGTGACAATCTTTTAAAAGCCATGAATTTTTCAAAAGGCGACCTTGTGTCGCCTTTTTTGTTGCGACTTTTGCTCCGACGACGCGTACAATCGGGTAAAGGGTGAGGGGGTTGCAAAAACTTTCCAACTGCGGCGTTGCGGCAACTGTTTCGCTGCATTTAAGCCCGTTTCGACACTTTCATTGGCGACCATTGCGCACCTTGCATTGGACACTTTTTGCTGAGCCATCCGATTTGATGTTTTTTTGCGCAAACATCAAGGGTGAAGTTAATGAAAAAACCACTCTGTTTTATCACTTTTACTGTCCTCTCTCTTCTGCTTCTGGCCTGCAGCCAGCTCGGTTACTACAGTCAGAGTATCTCGGGGCATCTGTCGATCATGTCGGCGCGCCGTCCGATTGATGAGATGCTCTCCGACCCAAAAGTCGCTGCCGAACTTAAAGAGAAGCTGGTCCGGGCGGTTGCCTATCGACACTTCGCCACGGAATCTCTTTATCTGCCAAAGAACGACAGTTATCTTTCATACGCTGATACCGGTCGTTCGGCTGCACTCTGGAATATCGTCGCCGCTCCCGATGATTCGCTCGTCCCGAAGCAGTGGTGTTTCGTCATTGCCGGTTGTCTCCCTTATCGCGGCTATTATGATCAGACCGAGGCAAATGCGTACGCAGGGAGGTTGACGGCCGAGGGGTATGATGTAAAGATTTACGCTGTTCCGGCTTATTCGACCCTTGGCTGGTTTGATGATCCGCTGCTGAATACGGTCATCGATCTTCCTGAGTGGGGTCTGGCTGGTATTATCTTTCATGAGTTGGCGCATCAGCTGGTTTATGTGCAGGATGACGCGATTTTTAACGAGGCGTTTGCGCAAATGGTGGAGGAAGAGGGGGTGCGGCGCTGGTTGGCGGATTATGGGACCGACGAAATACGCGCTGCTTTTCAGCGCTTTGAAACGCGGCAGGCCGGTTTTCGGGCGCTGTTGCAGCAGACCAGGGGGGCGCTTGCGGCCTGTTATGCAACAGATCGGGAACATGCAGACCGAATCGCCTGTAAAGAGGAGGTTCTGGATCGGATGCAGCTTCAGTATGCAGAGCTGAAAGAGAGTTGGGGCGGCTATGCGGGTTATGATGGCTGGTTCAGGTCACCTCCGAACAATGCCTCCTTTGTTTCGGCACAGACTTATCGCCATTATCTCCCGGCTTTCGAAAGAGTTCTTCAGGAGCAAAATGGTGACCTGAAACTTTTTTATGTTGAAGTCAAGCGACTGGCCGCTCTCTCTTTTCAGGAGCGAAAAGAGGTTATGGATCGACTGCTAACAAGAGATGATGAGCTGTTCTGATTCTTTGTTGGTCCGTTCGGTGTCCGGGAAATTTTTATTGACGAATGTGTCGCGTCTGTTGTTTGGTAAATCGTAAAGAAATTTGTAACTGTTCAGCACTTTTATTACGGCATAAGGTCTACAGCTGTTGCCCGCGTCCAATGTTGTCACTTAACTTCCCTTCGACAACAGCAGTAGCCCATATGCTGTGCGGTGCGAGCACGGTGCTGAATCATTACAGAGATTTTTGATCGTGCTGTTTTTGCAAAGCATCAGCCGCAGGTCAAACGAACGGGGCAATCCGTGACAGGTATGAATAAAGTCGAGCAGAAGACGGCGCAAAAGTCGGGGAAGAAGACCGCTTCGCCGCCGCTTTACAGAGTGCTGATGCATAATGACGACTATACGACGATGGAGTTTGTTGTCAGTATGCTGGTTTCGGTATTTCACCTGTCGTTAACCGAAGCGGACCGCATCATGCTGCAGATACATTTGCGGGGGACAGGGGTCTGCGGTGTTTTTTCTTACGAGATTGCCGAGACGAAGATTCATCAGGTGCATGTGCAGGCGCGCCAACAGGGATTCCCCTTAAAGTGCAGCCTGGAAGAGGTATGAGGCCAAAATGTTTAATCAGGATGTGCAAATTACATTTTCACTCGCAGTGCGCGAAGCGCAACGCCGTCGTCATGAATATCTGACGGCGGAACATCTGCTTTACGCTATTCTTTTTGAAGAGAACGGACAACAGATCATCCGACGGTGCGGCGCTGATCTCGACGTTTTAAAAGCGGCGCTGGATGCCTATTTTGACGAGCATCTGCAATCGATGCCGACGGTGCGGGATGATGTCCCTGAACAGACGATAAGTCTGCAGCGGATTCTGCAACGGACGGTCATGCATGTCCAGTCGTCCGGCAAGGAGAACGCCTCGGTGGGCGATGTTCTCGCCGCATTGCTGGATGAGAAGAAAACCTTTGCTGCGGCACTTCTCGAAGAACATGGTATCAGTCGATATGATGTCGTAAATTTTATTTCCCATGGCGTTGCGGATGAACGGGATGAGCGGGTGTCGCCTGTCGCCCCGAAACAGGATGCGGCGGAGAAGCTGCCGAAGGGGGGGAAGGATCCCCTTAAGCTCTATACGGTGAATTTGCTCGAACAGGCGGCTGCGGGCCGGATCGATCCGCTTGTCGGCCGCTCTGAAGAGCTGGGACGGGCGATTCAGATTCTCTGCCGGCGGCGCAAAAATAATCCGGTTTTCGTCGGCGAACCCGGGGTCGGTAAAACCGCCCTGGCTGAAGGGCTGGCGTTGCGGATTCTGGAAGGGGATGTCCCTGATTTACTCAAAAATGCCGAGATGTTTGCCCTCGACATGGGGGCGCTTCTGGCCGGAACAAAATTCAGAGGCGATTTTGAAGAGCGGCTCAAGGGGGTTATTGTCGCGTTGGCGAATCGACCCGATTCTATTCTGGTGATTGACGAGATTCATACGGTGGTCGGTGCCGGAGCGACGAGCGGTGGTTCACTGGACGCTTCCAATATTCTGAAGCCGGCTCTCGCTTCGGATTCGGTCCGCTGTATCGGCTCGACAACCTTTGAGGAGTATCGCAATCTGTTTGAGAAGGACCGCGCTCTGTCGCGTCGTTTTCAGAAGATTGATGTTCTGGAACCGAATATCGACGAGACGATCGAAATTCTGCAAGGGTTAAAGAGCCATTATGAAAAGCATCATAATGTTCGCTATCGCAACGAGGCACTTGGTCAGGCGGCTCAACTTTCGGCCCGGCATATCAATTTCAGACATCTGCCGGACAAGGCGATTGATGTGATCGATGAGGCCGGAGCCAGAGCGAGAATCGACGGCCGCAAGAATGGCTGGATCGGGGCCAGAGAGATTGAAGCGGTTGTTGCCGGGATTGCCAGGGTGCCGATTAACAGTCTCTCCGGTTCGGATCGTCAACGGTTGAAGCGTCTCTCTGTTCTGCTGAAAAAACAGGTTTTTGGTCAGGACAAGGCGATCGATCTGATGTGCAGCGCGATTCTTCGGGCGCGGGCCGGTCTTGGTCATCCGGAAAAACCGACCGGATCGTTTCTGTTTACCGGTCCGACAGGGGTTGGAAAAACCGAAGCAGCCCGTCAGCTGGCTGAGCAGCTTGGTGTCGAATTTATACGTTTTGATATGAGCGAATATATGGAGAAACATTCGGTGGCGCGTCTGATTGGAGCCCCTCCGGGGTATGTCGGTTTTGATCAGGGGGGGTTGTTGACCGACGCCGTTGTCAAAAACCCGTATGCGGTTCTTTTGCTGGATGAAATCGAGAAAGCTCATCCTGATCTTTTTGATCTGCTCTTGCAGATCATGGATCACGGCACCTTGACGGACAATACCGGTCGCCACGCAGATTTTCGCAATGTGGTGTTGATCATGACCAGCAACGTCGGGGCCAGAGAGCTCAGCTCGGCAGCCATCGGCTTTGGTGACCTGTCGCCCCGCTCATCGAAACAGGCGATTGAACGTACTTTTTCTCCCGAGTTTCGCAATCGCCTCGATGCGGTTGTCCCCTTTGTGCCGTTATCTGATCAGGTTATGTTGCTGGTCGTCGATAAGTTTTTGCTCCGTCTGCGCCAGGTTTTATCAGCTAAAAATGTTGCACTCCATATCTCCGCTGCGGCCCGCGGCAACCTGGCCCGGCGTGGTTACGACCCGGTATTTGGCGCCCGCCCTCTGGCGCGGCTGATTGAGTCGGAACTCAGCGATGCGATCGCCGAAGAGCTTTTGTTCGGACGGCTGCAAAAAGGGGGAGACGTTCATGTTGGTCTTGCCGGAGATCGTCTGACTTTTCGTTTTTCATCATGAATTCAGGCTGATTCTTATTCGTGCCGTTATTTCGTCTCACAGATGAATTGATCTTTCCACCGGCGACCCTGGCTGAAGCTGATGGCCTGTTGGCCATCGGGGGCGATCTGACTCTGCCGCGCCTTCTGCTCGCTTACTCCTCCGGGCTGTTCCCCTGGTCCAACGAGGGGGAACCGCCGCTCTGGTGGTCGCCCGACCCCCGCTGTATTTTTGAACCGGGTGAAATGCGGGTGAGCCGTAGTCTGGCGAAAACCTTGCGGCAGGGACGGTATCGGGTCTCGTACAATCAGGAGTTTGAACAGGTGATCGGCAACTGTGCAAAGCTGCGGATTAAAGACGGGACCGGGACCTGGATCAACGGGGAATTGTATCGTTCTTTTCTGGAGCTGCATCGCGGTGGTTATGCCCACTCAATCGAGTGTTGGCATGGTGATCTGCTGGCGGGTGGCGTTTACGGACTCTGCCTCGGGCGCTGTTTTTTCGGGGAATCGATGTTTCATGTTGAAAAAGATGCGTCGAAGGTGGCGCTGTTTGCTCTGCTGCAGCGTTCAGCGCTGTTGGGGTTTGAACTGGTCGATTGCCAGTTGGCGAACAGCCATCTGCTCAGTCTCGGTGCCGTCCGGATTGCGCGGATCGACTTTTTACAGCGGTTGATCAAGGGTGGCGTTTTGCCGTCGAGTCGACCGGCACCCGGTTCGATCGCACTCAAAGCCTAATTTTTCGACTCGTTATTCTCTTCTTCTTCATCATCCCGAAAGTAGGCATTCCCTTTGGCGACGGCGCTTTCAATCCTTTTTTTATCGCTGTCCATGATGTTTAGAAACTGAAATCCGGTCGGAAATTTGCCATCCTCTGATCGACGCCCTTTCCAGATGACTTCGGCCAGAGCGCAGATCGGTTTTCCCTTGTCTTTCAGATTGATCAGAAACATGCCGATGTCGGCTTTTTCGATCGGCGGGGCGACCTGGATGCCGATGCCGCTCACACTGATATTTGCTTTTTTCCCCGGGACTTTAGGCAATTTTTCCGGGTCTTGCGTCTGTTCGATCATCTTGACATATTTTTTCCACTGTTCGCGGAAAGAACGGAGTTTGCCGCCGCTTCTGGTGTAGCCAACTTCGAGATTGAGGTCGATACGGGGAAAGAGACGCCGGCGGATCATTTTTATATCGTTATTATGCTTGATGCGGATATGACTCGCTCCGAGCATCTTTTCAAAAGTACCGGTCAGCTGGATACCGACTCCCATGGAATCGGTTGCAAGTTCGAATTTCATCCCTTCCTTAAAAGGATAACCCTCTCCGGCCACGGTTCGATAAGGGATGGTCAGATCGATCGTTTGCCGTCCGAGATTATGCAGGTATCCGGTCAGGGCATCCAGATGTCCCGGATTTTCTGACGCTTCAGGTACGACAGTCAGGGAAACCTTCTGTCCGGCCTTCATGTATCTTTTCAGAGGCATTGTATTTTTTCCGTACTCTGCTTTATTTTTGGATGTGGCACGAGTCGCAATCTTCGGCGACGGAGAAGGCCTCGTTCCCATCATGAC
>JACUTX010000392.1 GCA_014859615.1 Desulfuromonadales bacterium
TCAACGCCGGCACCCAGTTAGGTCAGATCGAGAGTTTGAGCGGGATTCTTTCGCCGGGGTTGCTGTTTTCTTTTGCATTACTGGGTCTCTTTCCACTACTGGCTCGCAAGGGGGTCGATTTTATGCAGAAACGCACATCACTTAAAGCGTTCCAAAAGCCAAAAAGTTTCGATTACAACCTGATCGTGCTTGGCGCCGGTTCAGCCGGACTGGTCTCCAGCTACATCGCAGCAGCCGTGAAAGCCAAGGTCGCGCTGATCGAAAAGCACAAGATGGGCGGCGACTGTCTGAATACCGGCTGCGTGCCGAGCAAGGCGCTGATCCGCTCTGCGAAACTGCTCGCCTACGGGCGGCGGGCCGAAGAATTCGGCTTCCGCAAAACCGAAACTGAATTCGAGTTCGGCGAGGTGATGGAGCGGGTCCAGAGGGTGGTGGGGAAGGTCGAGCCACACGATTCGATCGAGCGTTATACCGATCTCGGTGTCGACTGTATTGAAGGGGAGGCACGAATCATCTCCCCGTACACAGTCGAGGTGGGTGGCCGTACGCTGACGACGCGCAGCATCATCGTTGCTACCGGCGCCTCGCCGTTTGTGCCGCCGATCCCCGGACTCGATCAGGTCGATTATCTGACCTCTGACACCCTCTGGCAACTGCGGGAGTTGCCGCAGCGGCTGGTGGTGCTGGGTGGCGGGCCGATCGGCTGCGAAATGACCCAGGCGTTTGTACGGTTTGGTGCCCAGGTGACCCAGATCGAGATGGGACCGCAGATCATGGGGCGGGAAGATCCGGATGTCGCCGCATTGGTCCGCCAGCGTTTCACAGCCGAAGGCGTAAATGTCTTGACGGAGCATGCCGCCAAACAGGTTTTAACCGAAGGAAAAGAACAGTTCCTCATCTGTGAACACCAGGGCGAGCAGGTGCGCGTCCCCTTCGACCGGATTCTGGTTGCGGTCGGCCGCCGCCCCAATGTCAAGGGGTTCGGTCTGGAAGAACTGGGAGTGCGTCTGAGTGAGCGCGGCACAGTCGAGACCGACGGCTTTTTGCGTACCAACATCCCCAACATCTTCTGCGCCGGAGATGTCGCCGGCCCCTATCAGTTCACCCATACCGCCGGGCACCAGGCCTGGTATGCCAGCGTCAACGCTCTGTTCGGTGACTTCAAGAAGTTCGAGGTCGATTACCGCGTCATCCCCTGGTGCACCTTCACCGATCCCGAGGTCGCCCGTGTCGGCCTGAATGAAACGGAGGCCATACAACAAAACATCCCTCACGAAGTGACCGTGTTCGAACTGGCCGAGCTGGATCGCGCCATTGCCGAAGGAGAAACGCACGGCTGGATCAAGATCATTACCCCGCCCGGCAAGGATAAAATCCTCGGCGTCACCATCGTCGGCAGTCATGCCGGTGACCTGCTCGCCGAATACATCCTGGCCATGAAGCATGGTCTCGGCCTGAATAAAATTCTCGGCACCATCCACCCCTACCCGACCCT
>JACUTX010000098.1 GCA_014859615.1 Desulfuromonadales bacterium
AAAAAAGCGGAAGTGACTGTTATCACTTCCGCTTTAATATTTTTTGGTCGGGACGAGAGGATTTGAACCTCCGACCCCTTGACCCCCAGTCAAGTGCGCTACCAGACTGCGCTACGCCCCGAATAATGTGTCGGATTATCTGTGATTGACCCCGAAAAGTCAAGAACCAAAATAGTATGAAATATCAATAGTTTAAATTAACTTTTACGACGATCCATGACACGTTGAGCCTTCCCTTCATGGCGTTTCAAGGAGGAAGGTTCAACCAGTTTGACTTTGGCGCTTACCCCCAACATTGTGGCGAGACGCTTTTCAAGCATCAGGATAAAATCGCGCTGCATCTTCATCTCGTCAAAAAACATCTCTTCACTGACCTCTATATGCACTTCAAGGGTATCCATATTCCCTATCCGATCGATAATCAACTGGTAGTGCGGTTGACAATTCTCAACCTGGAGCAGAACTTCCTCGATCTGGGTCGGGAAAACATTAACACCTTTTATGATCAGCATGTCGTCAGAGCGTCCCATGGTTTTCTGCATCCGAACATGGGTCCGGCCACAGACGCAGGGATCATAGTTAAGCTTTGTGATGTCACGGGTGCGATAGCGAATCATCGGAAAAGCATCCTTGTTGATGCAGGTCAACACCAGCTCTCCGATTGAACCCGGCGGAAGGACTTTGCCAGTATCAGGATCAATTATTTCAGGGATGAAGTGATCTTCAAAAATATGCATCCCGCGGCGTTCGATACATTCCCCGGCGACGCCCGGCCCGATTATTTCAGACAGACCGTAATTATCTGTAGCAATAATGCCGAGGCGTGATTCAATCTCCCGGCGCATCTCCTCGCTCCACGGTTCACCGCCAAATAACCCGACTCGCAGAGCCAGCGAATGTGGATCGACACCAAGGGTCTCCATACGATCAGCCAGAGTCAGGGCATACGACGGTGTACAGACCAGCGCCGTAGAGCGATAATCCTGCATGATCATAATCTGTTTGTCCGTGTTTCCACTCGACATCGGGATTACGGAGGCACCGATGCGCTCGGCCCCGTAATGCAAACCAAAGGCCCCCGAGAAGAGACCGTAGCCAAAAGCGATATGAACAATATCTTCCTGAGTGACCCCGGCTGCAGTCATAAAGCGTGTCACCAACTCTGTCCATGAATCGAGATCACGGCGGGTGTAACCGACCACCGTCGGCTTGCCGGTCGTCCCGGATGAAGAATGAATCCTGACGACCTCCTTAAGCGGAACGGCAAACATTCCGTAAGGGTAATTGATCCGCAGATCATCTTTGGTTGTAAAAGGGAGTTTTGATAGATCATCCAGAGATTGAATATCGGCAGGCACAATATTGTGCTTGCTGAATTTTTCACTGTAACACGGGACGTTGACGTTGACGCGTTCAAGTGTCTTTTTAAGTCTGTCGGTCTGCAGTTGAGTCAGTCTATCACGACTCATACACTCATTTTCAGGATCCCAGATCTGGTTCACGATAATGTTCCATTGGTCCGTTTTGGATTAAATTCTAGTGACATGTTCACCCTTGAGAACGGTTATCCCGTTCTCTGTCAAGGTTTTGATCGCCCCCTCAATATCATCAAAACGGAAGATGATGACGGCATCTTCACCGCTTCTTTCGACAAACGCATACATATATTCGACATTAATTTTGCCGTTGTCGAGAACCTGCAATATCGAAGAGAGGCCATTCGGTTTATCGGGAACCTTCACCGCAACGACTTCGGTTTTGCTGACTGTAAAGGAATGCGCTTTCAATACCGTTTTCGCTTTGTCTGTCTGATCAACGATCAGGCGCAAAATTCCAAAATCGGACGTATCGGCAAGAGACAAGGTACGAATATTTATTCCTGCCTCGCCGAGAACCTTTGTCACCTCAGCCAGACGTCCTGATTTATTCTCTATAAATATTGAAATCTGTTCAACTTTCATGATCAGCCTCCCTTACGAAACCTTCCGGTTATCGATGACCCGCTGTGCCTTCCCTTCGCTCCGTTTGATCGACTTCGGCTCAACCAGGCGTACGCTGCAGGTGATGCCGAGCATCTCTTTAATCTGGGCTTTTATATACTGGCTCAGCTGCTGCAACACCTTGATCTCATCCGAAAAAATCTTTTCATTGACTTCGACCTGTATTTCAAGAGTGTCAAGATTATCTTCCCGATCTATGACCAGCTGGTAGTGGGGTTCAACATCTTCAATCTGCATCAGCAGACTTTCAATTTGTGAAGGGAAGACATTAACTCCACGGATGATCAACATATCATCGGTCCGCCCGCTCATGCGCTCAAGTCGAATATGAGCGCGTCCACAAATACAAGGATCGGGAATGAAACGGGTGATATCCCGCGTCCGGTAACGAATCATCGGAATCCCTTCCTTGGTGATCGTCGTAATGACCAGTTCCCCTTTTTCACCGAGCGGCAACACCTCACCGCTCTCTGGATCAATGATCTCCGGAATAAAATGATCCTCCCAGATATGCAGACCGTTCTGAGCTTCGATACACTCGATACCAACGCCCGGTCCCAATATTTCAGAGAGACCGTAAATATCCATCGCCTTGATACCGAGTTTACTCTCGATCTCATCGCGCATCTGCTCGCTCCACGGTTCAGCACCATGAATCCCGATTCTGAGTTTCAGATTACGGATGTCAATCCCCTCTTCTGCCGCAGCTTCGGCCAGATAAAGAGCGTAGGATGGGGTGCAGGTGAGGACAGTTGAACCGAAATCCTGCATAATCATGATCTGTTTTCTGGTGTTCCCGCCGGACATCGGAATAACGGAAGCTCCGATTTTTTCGGCTCCGTAATGAGCACCGAGGCCGCCGGTAAAAAGCCCGTAGCCGTAAGCGTTGTGAACAACATCGCCGGAATGGGCTCCGGCAGCGACAAAGCAGCGGGCCATCATTTCGGCCCAATTGTCGATATCCCGCTGCGTATAACCGACCACGGTCGGTTTTCCGGTCGTCCCGGATGATGCATGGATGCGGACAATTTCGTCAAGAGGAGCAGCAAACAGACCATACGGATAGTTATCGCGCATATTACTTTTGAGCGTAAACGGAATGCGCCGCAAATCGTCAAGCGATTTGATATCATCCGGTGTGAAATTGGCCTGATTAAACGTTTCACGATAAAACGGGACCGTAGCGTAGACCCGCTGCAAGGTCTTTTGCAGTCGTTTCAACTGTAGAGATGCGATCGCTTCCCTTGGCAAGGTCTCAAATTCTTCATTCCAGAACATAACCAGCTCCCGTCAATTAATCAGTAATCCCTGATTCACGCCCTAATTCAAATGCTCTGATATTTATATCGAGAAATCTCTCGGGGACCATTGCTTTAATCGCCTGAATCCAGAGCGCCTTTTCAATGTCAAGATAGAGAGAGAGGGCTCCGATCAGAACCACATTGACGGTTCGTATGTCACCCGCCTGCTCCGCCAGTTCCATCCCGTTCACAATATGTGTATCGTCGACCGCAGCACGCAAGTAACCCGGGATGTTTTCAGGGTAATCTTGTTGTCCGAGCGCAACCGAAGGGGGTGAAATCCTGACATTGTTCACGATCACCTGCCCCCCCTTTTTTAGCAGAGAGAGATAACGACAGGTTTCGAGTAGTTCAAAACCAAAAAGGACATCAGCCGTCCCGTCAGAAATGGTCGGTGAAAGAACTTTTTTACCATAACGAACATGAGAGACAACACTGCCGCCCCTCTGTGCCATGCCGTGTACTTCAGCTTTTTTTACATCAAAACCGGCCAACATTAAAACTTCAGAGAGGATCTCACTCGCCAGTAGAATCCCCTGTCCGCCGACTCCCGCCAACAAGACATTCTTGATATCAGTCATTACAGACTCCAAATGCATCAAATTTACAAACCTGACGACATTGGCTGCAACCGACACAAAGATGTCGATTCACCTTCGCCTCCCCACGCTTGCCAGCCGCTGCGTCCCATTCGATCGCCGGGCACCCTATCTGCAGGCAGACCTTGCAACCGGTACATTTGCCGCTTTCGACAAAGAGCGGTGGTTTCTTCTCCACGACATCCCGTTTCATCAACATGCAGGGGCGTCGGGTAATGATAACAGACGGCTCAGTACGAGCCATCTCAGTCCGAATCAGTTCTCGGGTGTTGTCGAGTTCATACGGATCGATCACCGTCACGTGCTTCACACCGACGGCACGACAGATTTCAGCCAGGTCAACTTCATAACTCTCCTCATTCATCAGAGTGTATCCCGAAGCAGGATTGTCCTGACGTCCGGTCATCGCTGTGATCCGATTATCCAGAATAATGAGAGTTGTCGATGACTTGTTGTAGACCATATCGAGCAGACCATTGATCCCGTTATGTAAAAAAGTCGAATCACCAATCACCGCCACAACATTCTGTTTTTGCTCGACAGGCAAGACTTTGGTCATACCGACCGCATTGCCGATACTCGCACCCATACAGATACAGGTATCCATCGCCGAAAGAGGCGGCATAAAGCCGAGAGTATAGCAGCCGATATCGCCGGTTACATAAGCTTTGAGCTTGTTCAGGGCAAGAAAAACACCTCGGTGCGGACAGCCAGGGCACATATTCGGCGGGCGAGACGGAAGTGTCTGAAGCGCACCCTTCACCCCTGTTGCCGCTTTCTTTCCGGTCAGAGCCTGACGGACGATGCCGGTTGAGAGTTCGCCGCAGATCGGCAAAATATCTTTGCCGATGATTTCGATCCCCATCGCCTTGATCTGATCCTCGATAAACGGATCGAGCTCCTCGACGACATAAAGCGTTTTATAACGAGCGGCAAAGTCACGAATCAATTTTTTCGGGAGAGGGTTCACCATCCCAAGTTTCAGAACAGAGGCGTCGGGGAGCGCTTCGCGAGCATACTGGTAGGCGACCCCCGCCGTGATAATACCGACATCCGAGGTCCCCTCCTCAACCCGATGAAAAGACTGCGTCGCCGACCATTCTTCAAGATCGAGTGTCCGCTGCTCGACAATCGGGTGCCGTTTACGGGCATTTCCGGGGAGCATTACCAGTTTGGCAGGATTCCTCTCAAGTGCTGGTGCCGGCAAGTTCTTAACCCGATCACCGGTTGTAACCACCGATTTTGAATGCGAAATACGCGTCGTTGTACGGAGCATAACCGGAGTATCAAACTGCTCACTCACTTCGTAGGCAAGTCGCGTAAAATCGAGGGCTTCCTGGCTGTCAGACGGTTCAAACATCGGCACTTTGGCAAATTTGGCATAATTACGACTGTCCTGCTCATTTTGTGAAGAGTGCAATTCCGGATCATCGGCGACAACCAACAAAAGGCCACCACGAACACCGGTATAAGAGAGCGTGAAAAGCGGATCCGCGGCAACATTAACGCCGACATGCTTCATGGTACAGAGAGCACGGCCACCACCAAAACTGGCGCCGATTGCAACTTCGAGGGCAACCTTTTCGTTCGTTGCCCATGAGGCATCAACTTCAGAATATTGGACAATATTTTCCAGAATCTCCGTACTCGGAGTACCGGGATAGGCGGAAGCGACCAGAACACCCGCTTCATAAGCGCCACGAGCAATCGCTTCATTGCCGGAGAGAATCGTTTTTTTCATCGGAGACCTTCAAGTTAATAAGTAGAATGGCAATATTCATTCAGAGTGGATAAAACAGAGCCAGAATATAAAAGAAACAGGCGTTAGATGTCAATCGTTCGGGCGGCTTATTGTCGACATTGAGAGAAGAACTCCTTCAAGAAGACCAAAATCACTGACGGTCAGTTGTGCGGCACGGAATTGTCGGATAATTTCCACGATGATTTCGATTCCGGCAGGGATCAGATCCCCCCGCCCCGGTTCCATCCCCGGAAGCTCTTCACGCTCTGCAACGGTCAAACAATCCAAACGGTTATATATCGATTGAATTGTGTTGAGGTCAAGCGTGTAACCGTTAACCAGCCGCCAATCATAGTCGGACATCTGCATATCGAGCGCCGCAAGAGTAGTGGCGGTTCCGGCGGTACCGATCAGGGTGATCATCTCCGGTGTAATACTTAACTGCTTAAGAATCGGTTCAACAGTAGAAAAAATTTCTGTAATTGCGGCCGAAATGAAATTATGCCGATGGTCAAAATCAGAGAGAGACTCACTCAAAGCAACAACACCGAGTTGACAGCTCTTCTGAAAAAGAATTTCACCCTGCTGTAGAAGAATAAACTCTGTACTGCCACCGCCAATATCGAAAACCAGCAGACAACCCGCGACCGGTGCAGCGAACTGAGAGCAGACTCCGGATGCCGAAAGAGACGCCTCTTCATCACCTGAGACAATTTCCAGCCTCAATCCGGTTTCGTTCAGGACGCGAGCAACAAAATCGCGTCGATTCGCAGCGCTTCTGACCGCTTCTGTTCCGACAACCCTTATGGCATCAATCGGCTGACGGGAGATAATCTCTGAAAATTCTTTCAGCGCGAAAAGAGTTCGCTCAATCGCTTCTGCACTCAAACCTGTATCGGTTTGACCACCCTTTAACCGGGTGATACGCCGCACATACTGGGAAGGGACAACCTGACCCCGAACAACAGAACCGAGAAGAAGACGAACAGTATTCGACCCTATATCAATTGCGGCCAACACTATTTTTTACCAACGATGACTTCACTGAGATTAAAGGTGTAATCACCGATCAGTTTAAAGTCATAGAGCATATCGATAAAAATAAGTCCCGGCAAAACAGCACATTCGCCTGTATGCAGACGGTTGATATGATTGTGACGCAGATCGGATTCAAGTGCGGCTATTTCGGCATCCATTTTCATACTTTGCAGTTGCAGCTGCCTTTTATCTCCTGCTCCTCCGATTTTATCAACCACATAAAAGAGAAAGTGCCGGGTACGAGCCGAAAGTTCGTTGATTTCGCCGGTTGCCATTTGGGAAAAATAAATTTTTTGATCAAGCTTTCGCACCTCAAGTCGCCAAAGATGCTCACATTGATCACCAATACGCTCCAGGTAATTAACAAGATGCATCAGAGATGTGATTTCACGAGAGGTCTCTTCGGAAATCGATTTAAGAGAGAGTGCGACAAGAAAGACCATGATCTCTTTTTGCAATCGATCAAGCAGCTCTTCCATGTTTTTCAGATTCGACACTCTTCTTTTGTCAAAATCGGTGAGAAACAAGAGTGTCTCATCCAGACACTGCAAAGAAAGGCTCGCCATCCGTCTGGTCTCAGCGCGAGCCTGCCCCAAAGCGATGAGAGGCGTGTTTAAAATGCGATGATCGATAGATTTCAGCTGGAATTTGGAGTCATCGTCGATGCGACGAATTATTCTCATACTGTTTTTTTTCAGAAATCCGACCAGGGGGAGAAAAAAGATGCCGAAAAGAAACAGACCCAGGGCGCACAACACCACCCCATAAGTCAGCTCATGGCCTATCTGCAGCTCTGACAAAGTTGCGACTCCTGCATTTATAAAAGATTGATTCTGTCGTCCGACGACAGATAAAAAGAAGCTATCGACTCGATTTATTCAATAGCAAAGGGGAAAATAGAGACAGCGTTGTCAACCGGGTTAGAGACCTGAAATTGAACAGTTTTATGCCGCGACAAATCAATCTCAAAAAAAACAACTCCCGAACCTCTGGCACCAGGTGAAATCGCCGATTCAGGGAACGGCGTACCGGCAGACTTCAACTCAAGACCGTGACCAACATACGGCCGTTCACTCGCCATGCCACTCGCAGCTCGCTGACTCTCCTGCTGAGCGACATCCAGAAATGAGACAAACGGGAATGGTTGTAAAAAATCGATTTCAAAAGAGAGCAGATTAGTGACGTCCGAAGGAGAGACAGCTTTATGTGCGCTCCCCTGATCATCGACCAGAACGAAAGAAGTCAACGGAAAAGTGATCGATTTGCGCCCTTTATTCAGCAGATCAACATAAAATGATGTCAAAGGAGTGGCAAGATCATACCCCCCAACAGCCGTATCCTGAACGCGTACCGACATGGAAAGGGAGTTATCCTCTTTTGTAATGGAACGGTCACTTAAGTTGACGCGATCTGTCGGAGAGAGAGGACGCGGGATGATTGAAATGCCACATCCGGCGACAAAACTACAGAGAAACAGAAGGGTCAGGATAATAGCCGGTTTTTTCATGAATACCCCTTTTGTTTATCGGCTCGATTGGTTCAATGCCCACATCAACATTTCACGATAGTCATCATTGTTTTCGCGAATTCTTTTGGAAAAGACGCAGGTTATGTTTCGCATCATTTTAAGAGCGATACCAGGGTGAGATTTACAGAGTTTTTCAAAATCGGATTTATTGACACTGAATAATATGGTGTCTGTCTCAACCCGGGCCGTTGCAGAGCGAGAGGAGCCGTCGAGAATCGCCATCTCACCAAAAACTTCTCCGGTTTTTAAAGTGACCAGGGTTTTTTCATCCCCCTCTGCAATTAATTTTGTAATACGAACAGCCCCCTTCTTAATCAGATAAAGCGATTCGCCCGGCATCTGTTCGACGAAAACAGTTTTACCCTTTTCAAGTCTCTTCTCCTGAAAAAGAGCGCTGACTGCATCGATTTCAACAGCATTCATCTGCTCAAACAAAAAACAGTC
>JACUTX010000099.1 GCA_014859615.1 Desulfuromonadales bacterium
GTTATAAACAAAACAGCCCCGCAACATCGATTGCGGGGCTGTTTTGTTCGGTCAGATTTCACTGTTTCAAAGACGGATGATCAGCCCTTTCAGATAGCGTGGATCGATTGCTGCCGGGTCGATCGGGCAGAAGTCGTTTTCCCACAGATCGAGGGCGCTGTTGGTGAAATGATCTGTATTCTTCAGAAAACCCGCAACCCAGGCAACTGTTTCGTCCCGAAATCGGGGGACGAGCTTCTGTTTGCTGCTGATACGGCTGTGCAGAAGGAGAAGGTCAGTCGCCGGAATCGGCTCGGGCGTGAATTCACGGTCGAGAATCCGATTTGCCAGAGCGGTTAAAAAGAGAGTGCTCAGATCGAGGTCGCCGGTCGCTGCCGGGAGACAACCGACCATGTCCATATCCGGTTCGGGGAGAGAGAAGGGGAGCCGCTGTGTAAACAGCTCCCGGAGAAGTTCGAGCTGATCGAGACGGTCGGATGCAAGATGCAGATCGTGCAGATTCATGAAGTTGCGCACATCTTCGATGCCGGGGTGTTCCAACCCTTCAAACAGAAGCGGATGCGGCTTATGCAGCAACCCCTGCAGAAAAGCTCTGTCGGGCGCATCGAGATAAGGGGCGGTCGCCGCATTCTGCTGCAGCCGGGCACGGCGCTGCAATGTCAGGGTCAAACTGTAGCCGATGCGAAACAGATGCTCGAAATAGGCATGATCGAGCAGTTCTATCGCTTTTTCAACATCCTCACCACAGAGATATTCCAGGGCAATATTCAACCGGGCGAACATCTCCTCCAGAGAATCGCGCATTTCGTCCCTGTTTCCGACATCGACCTGATTACTGATCAGGACCTTGTTAGAGAGATAGGCCAGTTCCCAGCAGCCGGTGTCGGATAACCCTTCTTCCAGGGCGGCGGCGAGCAGGTTTTTTGGCTGGGCGACAGCGAGCATAAAGGCGGGCGGGGCGATCGTATCATCCCCTTTTGACATGGCCAGTTTTACCTTCTCCGGTGTAAAGGTATCAGGGTTGAGCCAGGCATAGATACTGCGGGCAGAATCCGGATCAGGGAGACCAAGATCGAGCATGCGATCCGAGCGCTGCAGGTAGACACTCTCTTCAATCACCGAATCGAGCTCCCCCCGGGTCGCCTCCATAAGATAGATATAGAACGGTGCATCGTACTGAAACAGTATATTGAACAGGTCTGTGAACAGTTTGCCTTCACGTTCGGCCGGGAATTCGACTTCATAGCCGCCGATCCGATCCATGGCGGTGACCTGATTGTCGGCGTCGTGGATCGTCTCCATCCCCTGAATGATCTTCAGATGCTTTTTCAGAATCAGAATCAGCAGTTCAAAGTTCATATTGCGAATGGTCGTCACAACCGTTCCTGGATCGCATTCGAGGAGTCGCTCCAGCCAGACCAGAGCTGTTTCGCTTTTGAAGCAGTCAGACTCCCAGCAGTCGAGATCGAGACAGGCGGTATACTGATCCGGGGTAATCATCGGCATCAGATCGGCTACTTCCTCTTCTCCGATCTCCTTTAACATCAGAAACAGATCCTGTTCCGGCAGCCGGGCCATCAACTCGGGGCCGTCAACCGCTTCGATCAGCAGTCGATAGCGCTGGCCGCTATCGGCAGCGCGTACTATTTTCAGGCGTTCATCTGCGCAGAGGGAATTGAACTCTCTGCCGGAGATCGTGCGCGGCTGGCGTAACAGGGTCAGGTGTTTTACTTTCTTTTCAACCGGTCGTTCTATGCGGGTCATTTATCATCTCCGTCTCAGTAATCTTTATGGAAAGGCACTGTAATGCAGCCGGATCAATCGGTCAACTGAAACCGGATATTTAGCGGATTACGCCCGGTTTTTGTCGTGTGACAGTTTGTTTGTGGTAATCGTAAATTATTGTCCGGAGGTGAAAATGTTGTAGACTGTTTTTGTCTCATTTTTGTAACGATGCAGGATCATAATGTATGATACGAAAGGGCTGGACACGTCCTTAGGTGGCCTGAAAGGAAAACATGATCATGCGCACGCTTTTGACCCTGTCTGATGCTGATCGTCGATATCTGGCGCATGTCAGTCATCTTGCCTTCGGCAATCCGTTCGGTGAAACAGGCCGGTCGGTTCGCAAAGCACTATCAAAAGAGATGAGTCCGGGCGACGACGCGCTCTGTGACCGGGTTCACGCGCACCTGCACGATCGGCTGGAACGACTCAAACAGAAGCAGGATAATCTTATTTCTGCTTACGCCGAGCAAGACCGTCTCTTATTGCACCATGCCGTTCTGTTTGATTGTCTGCACAATGCGCGCAAAGCGTTTGATACGTTGATTGCCGAGCAACTTCAGAAGGGAGGGCAGGTCTGCAAGGTCGCTTTTGGCACCAATCTGCTCGATCTGTTGACACGCTCTGGTATGGCTCGATCGGTTGCCTTGCATTATCTGGCAATTTATTATCAGACGCGCCGGGCCCGATATTTTTTAAAAACAACCTTGATCGGCCATGGTGCCAGTATGGAGCGATTGCGCCACGATCTCTGGAATTCTATTTTTACTTACGACTTTTCTATCTATGAGCGGTTTCTCTGGGATCGGGTGCGTGAACTTTCAACCCTGTTTGTCGGCGCTAACGGCAGCGGGAAAAAGACGGCCGCGGCCGCCGTCAGTTATTGCAGTTACATCCCCTATATTGAAAAGAGCGAAACGTTTGCCGAAAGTTTCGTCAACTGTTTTATTCCCGTTAAAGTGGCGCAATACTCTGGTCTGCAACTCGAATCGGCGTTGTTCGGTCACAAAAAGATGGCCTATGCAGAAGCCCTGGAAAACTACCAGGGGGCCTTCAGCCGTTGCTCCCCGTTCGGTACGATTTTTCTCAATAATATCTGTGAGGTTCCTTTTCCGGTTCAGGCCCGGCTGGAAGAGGTTGTTCAGGAGCATCTGTTCACACCGGTCGGAGATCAGATCCGGCAAAATTTCTCCGGACGTCTGATGGCGTCTGCCCCGGGGAAGATTGCGTCGATTCGTAGCGAAGGACGATTACGCGATACCCTTTATTTTAGCCTTGGTGTCAATACGATCTCGATCCCTTCCTTGCAACACCGTCTGCAGGAGGATCCGTCAGACCTTGAACTGCTCATTGTGCATATACTTCGGAAATATACGGGGCAGAGTTCAGCTCAACTGCTCGGACCAGTCATAGAGAGGATGCACGAGCATGTTGGTGTCGGATATGCCTGGCCCGGCAATCTTCTTGAACTGGAGCAGATTGTTAAACGAATACTGATGGTCAGTCATTATGAAAGTAAAAATTGACGACACAAACACGACCACAAAATAGCAGTCGCACAGAGCTCAGGTCTGTTCGTGAAAGGTGATCCCATCTTTCATCGTCGTTATGCGGTCGATATGGACGAGCTCCGGACTCCCCCATCCGCACCATTTTGAGGGGGGCTTGTATCCCCTCTGCACGGTTTAGTCGACGTTTTTACGGCCGACTGCCGGATGGGGTGAGTCACGAAGATGAGGGTCGATTTTTACATTTTTGAGACCTTTGCAAGAGCCGCTATCAAGAATCCTGAGAACGCCTTCTCCTCCCCGTATGAATCTATCAAAGGATTAAAAACTGGATTCCCGATTACCCCCTCGGGAATGACAGCGTTTTTGCAGGTGATGAATCATTACGATACTTTTTTAAAAAATTTATCCCCTCTGGATCGGTTGATTTATCGTTAAAATAGCCATTTCAATCAAGATTTGCCCTTCCCCACTGACAATAGCAATCAACATGCCAAATTTGATGACATAGCTATCTGTCTGAAAAAACAAGATTATTCTTGCGTCTTTCAGTGGTCGATTTTCAAGTGTCAAGTTTTTCGACATCTGCATAAATACACCAATTTTTTAATTAATCTTTTATAAATATCTAAAATCACTGCGCAATATTTATGACCATTTTAGTTATGCTTAACTCCTGTTTCAGGATGTTGTCGGAGTTCTTTACAGTATAAAAAGTCTTATAAAATAGGCACTTAACTCAAAAAAAAGAGTCATGGCCAGCTTGACAACCAATATTCGAGTTATATAGTGAAATCACTCTCCGACAAGAGCAAACCGAAGGGAACTTCGGGGCGCAGAGTCACGGATCCATAGGATGGCCGGGCCGCCGTAGAGAGTTTAGTCAGCACTTTTTTTCTGACTCTAAGGCGCCCGGGGTTTTGTGTCGGGCGTTTTTTTATTTTAGCTCTTGAAGTCAGCTTTTTTCTGAGTGTGGATTTCTTTTAATTACGGCTTGTATTTCAGTTAAAGGTGAAGAGATGGGGTTCGGTCGACTGCTTGCAGCTGTCGTGTTGTTTCTAATGGTTGCGTGCAGCAATCAGAGCAAAACAGATCTGCTCGAATCCGGAGTCGAACAGCTGCGTGACGGGAACTTGCGTGATGCGGTTGTCTGTCTGAAAAATGCTCTGGAACTCGATCCGAACTATTATGAAGCCCGTTACGCTCTCGGTGATGCCTATCTTCAGTTGCGGCAGTATCAGCAGGCAGAGAATGAATTTGAGAAAGTCTACCGTCAGAACCCGGCTTATCCAGCTGATCTGTTGTTGAAACTTGCGCAAATCTACGAGCAGACAGCTCGTTTCAATCAGGCGCTTGAAGTTCTGGAGATGTTTCACCAGGGCAATCGTCCTTCTGCTGTCAGTCTCGATCTGACGGCTGTTGTCTACCGGTTGACGCAGCAATTTCACCTTGCCGATCTGCTGTTCAAGCGGGCGGCTCAACTCGACCCTGAAAATCCGTTGCCAATCTACCATCTGGCGCAATCCCTTCTCAGTCAGTCGCGTGATCAGGACGCCAGAATACTTCTGGAAAGAATGCTTCAGGATTTTTCAGCTTTTCAGCCTGCATACAACCTGCTGGCGGAACTAAACCTGAGCCAGAATCGCATTAATGATGCGATTGAGGTCTATCAGCGGCTGTTTCAGGTTGATCCTGACAACAGGCAGGCACTCTATATGCGGGGTTTGTTGTTGTTGGCTCGGGATCGGTCGGTGGAGGTGCAGGACGTTATCAGGCTGTTTATTAAGCGATTCCCTCTCGATTATCGCGGCACACAAATTTCAGGTATCAATGCCTACAAATCAGGAGACGACAAAAAGGCACTGGTTTATTTGAGACAATCACAGAAAGATCAGCCGCACCCCCTCACTTCCTATTATCTCGGTTTAAGCCATTTCAGACAGAAGGAATTTGAGCTTGCCATTAATCAGTATCAACGAGTGCTTGATGAACGTCCCGCATCATCTCAAGTCAGGCTGATGCTTGCTATGACATTTTTGCACCAGATGCGGTTAGAAGATTGTCTGCAGCAGATCCGTCTGGTGTTGAAATATGAACCGGAAAACAGTCCGGCGTATAACATTATGGGGCATGCCTATCTGCTGCAAAAAGAGGAGGAGAAGGCTCTTGATGCGTTTGGCGAGGCGGTCGCCAATGCGCCGGAACTGATTGATGTCTATATTAAAAAGAGCCAGACACACGCTCTGCGGGGCGAGTCTGATATGGCTGAAAACGAACTTGTCACGGCCCTGGTCAAGTCGACGCAGGTTCTCGATATCTGTTCTCGACAGTCACCATGTCTGTCGGGGCTCTTATCGGTGCTTGATGCTGGCAATAATAATTGATAACCGGCAGATAGACAGACAAAAAATAGATGGGAGCAATGATGTCACGCGCATATCTTATCATGGTTGGTGGCGATCTACTTTTGGTGACCGGCCTTCTGTTCGGCGTCAATATTCTGATTATCGGTTCGGTGATCAGCCCGGAGACCTTTTCGATATTTGATCCTGTGCAACTCGGAATTATCTGTCTTGCCCTGCTGATTTCCAAATATAGCATCAGGCTCTATCACTTCTACAGAAACGGCAGAAACGAGTTTAAAAAGTCGTTTATGCGTATTTTTACCGCATCATTTCTGCCGGTTACGGTGGTGTCGTTCTATTCGCTCACCCCAGATGTCGCTCTTTCCTCCGGCGTATTGGATATCGCTCTCATATCGTTTGCCCTGATTCAACTCCTGATCTTTTATCGGCTTTTTCTGGCCGCCGACAAAAGTGAAAATAGAGAGAACGTGCTGATTATTGGTGCCGGCTCGCTGGCGATGCAGGTGACTGACGCCATTGCCGATGCAGGTGAAAAGTATCTCTTTTGTGGCTATATCCAGCCTGAACAGGCCGAAGCAGCAGAAAAAATTGAGTATCCGATCGCCTCGGCAGATCAGGTTCTACAGACGATCCGGGATAAAAAGATTTCCAAAATTGTGGTCGCCCTTTCAGAGCGGCGCGGTGTTCTGCCGGTCAGGGATATGTTCTCCTGCAAACTGAGAGGGGTTGATGTTGTCGATGCTGTAACCTTCTTTGAACGAACCACTGGAAAATTACTGATTGAACATACACAGCCCGGCTGGTTTGTTTTTTCCAGCGGGTTTCAAGTCACCCGGTTGATGTTTATAAAACAGCGCGTTACCGATCTGCTTGCATCAAGCATCCTGCTGCTGCTGACTTTGCCGCTCTTTCCGATTATCGCGCTCGCTATCCGTCTGGAGTCGCCCGGAGAGGTTTTCTTTCGCCAGCAGCGAGTCGGTTTCAAGGAGAAGCCGTTTAATCTGATCAAGTTCCGGACCATGTGTGCAAATGCCGAAAAAGATTCTGGCGCCGTCTGGGCGCAGGAGAATGATGTGCGCGTCACGCGCCTCGGTGGTCTGATGCGTAAGTTTCGCATCGACGAACTGCCACAACTGTTTAATGTGCTCAAAGGTGAAATGAGTTTTATCGGCCCGAGGCCTGAGCGACCCGAATTTGTCGCTCGTCTGAACGCCATGATCCCCTACTACTCACGTCGTCATGCGGTGCGACCCGGACTGACCGGCTGGGCACAGATCAGATATCCATACGGCGCATCAGAGGAAGATGCCCTGGAAAAACTGCGCTATGACCTCTATTTCATTAAAAATTTTTCGATCATGCTGGAACTGAAAATCATTCTGGGAACCGTCAAGGTTGTTCTGTTTGGTCAAGGAGGAAGATAACCGTGTTGACGCGAATACTCAAAATCTGTGTCGTATTTTTAATTTGCTCAGGATCTGCCAGTGCCCAGGATTATCTGATCGGTGGCGGTGATCTGTTGCGGGTTTCCGTCTGGGATGTTCCGCAGCTCAGTGTCGATGTGGTGGTTCGTCCGGATGGAAAGATTACTCTGCCAGCGGTCGGTGATGTGGTGGCTGCCGGATCGACACCGATCCTCCTGGCGGCCAAGATCAAGAAGATTGTCGCCAAAATGGTCCATGAGCCGGTTGTCACGCTGACCGTTGTCGAGGTGACCAACAATCGAATTTATGTTGCCGGAGGCGGGGTGCCGTCAGGAATTATACCGATCACGAACCAGATCTCCCTGTTTCAGTTTTTGTGCCGGTTCGATTCATTTACTGAAGCGGATCTGCAGCGTGCCTACGTGATGCGCAACGGCAAAAAAATTAAAACCAATTTCGAAAGTCTTTTGATCAGCGGCGATCTCTCCAGTGATATTAAGCTTGAGGCGAACGATATCGTGTTTATCCCGAATTACAGCGACAATAAGGTGTACGTCGTCGGTGCGGTGCTTACGCCGAAATATGTCTTTTACCGTTCTAATTTGAAGGTACTGGATGCGATTCTCGAAGCGGGCGGTTTTACCGAGTTTGCCGCTAAAGGGGATGTGGTGATTATCCGCAAACAGATATTGGCGAATGGCAAAATTGAAAAAGTGGAACTTGAAGCCAATATAAAGTCTTTATTGAAGGGGAAGGATCTGAGGCAGAACCATTTGTTGATGCCGGGCGATGTTGTCAACGTCAAGGAAAGTATTTTTTAACGGCTAAAGAACGACAGAATATCCAAGGGGTGGTTTATGAATGCATCACTTCAAGAGTTCATCAGATATTTAAATCTGATCTATAAAAGACGTTATCTGTTTATATCGGTTTCGCTGCTGGTCATGACAATGATGCTGGCGTGGAGCTACACACGTCCGAAACTGTATGAGGCGGCCTCCACGGTTTTTATCGAATCAAATGTGATCAACAATCTCGTTGAAGGGATCGCTGTCACGCCGGACATGGATGAGCGGATTGGTGTCCTGCGTTATGCTCTGCTCAGTCGTGGACTGCTGACGCGGGTTTTGGAAAAACTCGGCCATCCGGTTATCTCCGGGGAAGATAACAAAGTTGAACCTTTTGTGAATGGTTTGATCAAACGGATTAACATAGAAGTCAAAAAAAACGAACTGTTTATCGTGTCGATTGTTGATAGTGATCCGAACTTTGCACAGGATTTTATCAATATGCTGGTTTCAACTTATGTCGAAGAGAGTCTCAGCGGAACTCGCGCCGAGACCTATGGCGCCAAACGATTTCTGGATGAACAGATCGATTTTTTCCGGGAAAAACTTGAAAAGACCGAGGATGCGATCATCGATTTCCGAAAAAATCAGGGGATCTTCGTCACGATCAATGAAGATTCGATTATTAGCGATTTGCGACAGTATCAGCGAGAAGTTGAAGAACTGAATATCTCTCTGGCAACGCTGACTGC
>JACUTX010000393.1 GCA_014859615.1 Desulfuromonadales bacterium
ATATTGCCGGATTCGATGATAAAGCCTATGCAGTCACTGTGACGCGTGTCAATCAGACCGATCGAATTCTTCTTGCTGGCTCCACGCCGGTTGATCATGGGGTGAATGGTACCAATCTCGACTTTGCCGTCGTGCGTCTTAATCTCGATGGTAATTTGGATAACACTTTTAGTGGTGACGGCAAAGCGACGGCTGATTTCGCTTCTGCCGATGAGATCGCCTACGGCGTCGGCGTGCAGAGCAGCGGAAAAATCGTCGTTGCCGGGGTCGGTTTTGCCGCGCCTGCCGATATCAGACTGATTCGCTATGATATCGACGGGAACGAAGATACGACTTTCGGTGTCAACGCACGTGCTTCGCTCGAAACCGGTTTCGGTCCGAGCGGTTCCGGTCAGACCTCTGTTTCGGCCATGCTGATCCAACCCAATGACAAAATCCTGATCGCCGGCAAAACCGATAATTACCCCACCACCACTAACCCGGACACAGATGATGATCTGCTGTTGGCCCGGTTCAATGAGAACGGTTCTGTCGATGCAACTTTTGGCGGAGAGGCGACCGGTTATCGTCTGGTTGATATCGGACTCTGGAATACAACCGTCAGTCATAACGACGAATTGGGTGCGATTGCTCTTCAGGACGATGGAAAGATTGTTGTCGCCGGATCGACCTATAACGGCAGCAGTCGGGATTTTATCGCCGGGCGCTTCTCTGCGGATGGTATCCCGGACTTTTTTAAAACGGTCAGTTTCTCTGCTGGCGATGACAAGGCGACCGGTGTGGCGATTCAGCCTGATCACCGGATCGTGGTGGCCGGAGAACAGAACTCGTCCGGTGCCGATTTTGCCGCAGCTCGCCTGGAAGCGGGGATGTTCGGTTCCATTTTAATCAATGATGGTGCCGTCGCGACCAACAACCCTCTGTTTCAACTCACCCTGGAGGGGGTGCATAGTGGTGGCGCTGCTGTCACCAAGATGTGTATCTGGCTGTCGTTTGAACCCCCCTGCGGTACCGATCTCAACAACGCAGAATGGGTCCCGTATGCGACAACGGCAGAATACCCGAACAACTATGTTTACGAAGGGATCTATCTTTTTCAGGTTCAGTATGCGGATCAAGACGGAATCATCTCCGATATTTACGGCGATGAGATCATGTATGACACGACCCCGCCGGTCGTCTCGATCAATATTCCGGGCCCGGTCAATGTCAATAGTGCCGTCGCCCGAGGGTCGCTTGAGCCCGATCTTGATAGTTTTATGATCACAGCTTATGGCGGAGCCGTGGCCGCTGAAGTGACCTTCCCCGAGCCCGGCCGCTGGGAATCAGTGCTGACCAACCTGGCCGAAGGTGAAAACACCTTCTCTATTCTGGCGACCGACAGCGCCGGGAATAATATCACTAAATTTGCCTATGTTACCTATCATGAGATGATTATCATCGACACCGATAATGACGGCATCCCTGATGATTGGGAGCTGTTCTGG
>JACUTX010000100.1 GCA_014859615.1 Desulfuromonadales bacterium
AGAGAGGAGTCATGAAAGTGAGAAAGGGATTGCTGGCAGGGTGTTTACTTATATGTATAACATCGACCGCAACAGCAAACACCACAAAATCTGTGTCATTACGCGTCTATGGACCCGGTGGTCCGCACCACGTCATCAAGGAATGTGCCGACCTGTTTCAAAAGGAGCGCAATATAGAGGTCAAGATCATCAAAGCCCTCCCTTACACTTTAGGAGAGAGCCTTCGCACGGACGGAGACATATACTACGGTGGTGCCGAATATATGCTTGAAAATTTCATCAGCAAAAACCCGGATGTCCTCAATCTCTCTTCTATAACAACTCTCCATCCAAGACGCATCGGTATCGTTGTGCGCAAAGGAAACCCCCACAACATCAAGGAGATTAAAGATCTGTATTATGAAGATATTGACATCCTTGATGTCAAACTTGAAAACATGCGGCACTTTTACACTCCCTATAAAAAGAATATCAACAACATCCGCCACTTTGAATTCACAGGTCAGCAAGGGTTCAACGCGTGACTGAAATCGCCGGGAATCGATGCCTGGATCACTTATAAATCGTGGCATATTGAACTCGAAGAGCATTCGGAGTTCGTCGAGCTTCAAGGTGACGGTACGCTGCGTTTTATTCCGATTGCACTGACCCAAAGGACGACCTACCCGAACGAAGCAAACGAATTTATTGCGTTCCTGCAGTCCGACAAAGCGCGGACAATTTTTTCTGATCACGGCTGGGAATAACCGATAAAAGTGAGCATTCCGCTCACGAAAAGCGCAAGGAAGGTTATCAAAAAAACTCTCCTCTTCAAATTTACAAGAAGAGTTCTGCTATCCATAAAAACGCAAAGGCCGGGAACAGAGTCCCGGCCTTTGCGTTTATAAAATTAGAAATGAGCTTGAATCAGCGCAACAATTTTGCCAAATAGAGAAAAGTTCCACCAACAGAGAGTCCGGCGAGAATATTACCTATCTCTTTACAGTAAAATGAGAGATCGTAACGAAACAACGACTCCCCTTTGGCTGCGGCAAGCGTGTTGAGCGTTTCCAGATCATAGATCTGGATATAAAGCTCGGACCCCTTCCAGAGAAAAATAAAGAAAAAGACCAGAATAAATGCCGCAAATGCGTTACTGATCGGGCTGTCCTGAATGTTAGCATAGATTTTGCGGATCAGATCAATATTGATCAGTGAGAGGAAAACCCAGTTGGTTTTTTCCACAACCCCGATCAGTTCAAGAGTTCGGGCAGTCGGAGTAAAGTTTACCCAGATGAAGGCGGCAGAGAGCAAAACAACCCCGAGAGTAGCAACATAGACCAGCGGTTTACTCCCTTCGAGTTCCAGGGTTCGAGAAAAAACATAATATTCCTGAAAACCATGACTCATCACCAGGATCGCAATGGTTCCAACGATCGATGTCAACGCCTGGACCTCCGGGACTTCAAGCCCCGGCAGGAAGTTAATGGCCGTCGGGAGGATTTCAGCGACAAGAATCAGGAAAAATCCGACTGAAATGCTGGTCCAGACTCTGGCATTGCCAAGACTGAAATAAAAAGAGACCACCCCGGCGATGACCCAGAGAGGTAAGGTCACAATTGTCCATTCCATTGATGCACCTCCAACCTGATAAAAAAGAAAAATAAATAAGAAGAAATCAGGACTCGTGCAGAAGAGCCCGGATCCCCTTTCTCATATCGTCCAGCATTTTTTTGATGGCGGATGGCCCTGCAACCATCTTTGCTGCATTGTTCAGGTTCTCCAGCATCTTGTTGAAACGGACGTCATCCCACCCTTGCCCCTCGGGAAAATACTTCTCAAACTCTTTTTCAATCAACGATGAACCGATCCGACCAATATGCGCCTCTGCAGTGGAACGCAGCAACACCTGGAGACGCACACGAAGATCGTTCTCCTGAGCCTGTCTGTCTCGGTTTTGTGCCTCTTTTTGATTCTTGCGTTGCCGGACAATCATCTCCTGGGCCTTGCGCCAGAGGGCACCAAGATCGGCAGAGCCGAGCAGATCGGCCAGATCAATTTCGTCGGCGCCGCCGGTACTCAAAACATCAACCTTGGCGCCCGGAAGACGGGCAACCGACATTGATTCTCCTGGCTGTGTCTCAATATCGGTCGAACCGTCATGAAAAAAGCCAAGGGGGTTGCCGTCACGATAAAAAATCAGAGCAATCTTCTCATCAGTGTAGATGCGCAGACAGCCGCTCATCTTGTCTTCTTTTAACTTGCCGAGCAAAGATTTGATATCAATCAGTTTGAGTTCCTGCCCTTTGTATAACACTTTGCCGTGTAACAGGGCATGTACACTCATCGCCAGATCAGACGAGAGTTTGTAAATATCGAGATTCGCCTTGCCATCCAAAGAGAGTTCAAAAATCCTGGCAATCGCATCATAAGCAATCAGATTTTCGCCGTCACTGTCAAACAGGGCACTGATCAGCTTCCCGGAGGTAAAAATTATAATTCCGGTACCATTTAAGGTATC
Organism: Desulfuromonadales bacterium; assembly: GCA_014859615.1. Taxonomy (GTDB): domain Bacteria; phylum Desulfobacterota; class Desulfuromonadia; order Desulfuromonadales; family UBA2294; genus Kmv16. The sequence goes on from JACUTX010000100.1 coordinate 2,501, forward strand.
AAAGCGCAAGTAACCGGTAAAATTGCTCTTCTGCAATTTCCCGAGCGCATCAGGAAGATTGATCTTGCCCGGATTGACTTTTTCCCGTACAGGGTTTCCTCGTGGCAACAGGATCATGACAAGATATTTTCTTTCTTAAGGATATAAGTATCAGTAAACTCTGAATTAATAACGTAAGCTCCAGCCTATGTCAACGTGTATCGCCCCTGAATAGCCGCATCAATAGCTAAAGGGTCTCATTTTCGCGCAGATCTTCGAGTATCAAACGTCGCAATCTGGAAAAACCGTTTGCCCCGTCTGAATCGAGAAAAGTGAGCGGTGCCTCAGGTGACAGGGCGACCAGTATCATTTCACGAAACATTTCCCCTGGCTCGAGACCTGTTGCCATGCGAAACAGGTGCATCAACCTGGCTGATTCGTCGACAGCAATGTTCTCTACCGCAATAACCTCCCCCTCATCATCATAAAGATGCAGAGAAACAGCCCCTTCTTCACAAGTCAAACCGGTCTCGGCAAGATAAAAAAGGAGCCCGCCTCGATCCGGGAACAACATCTGCAATTCAACGGCATTTAAAGTTTGATCAAGGCAGCTGCTGTGAACAAAGCCGGTCTTATGATGCCGCAACTCCTGATAAAAGTAACCGTCCTGACCGGTGACCCGATTCTTGCAAACAGGGCAGTCAGCGGCCAGATGCCCGGCCCGGCCCGGCGGCTGATCCTCAATTGCCGAAAGAATACGTGCCAATGGCTTGTCTCCTGCCTTGCCGGTCGCTTCATACCGTCGACGCACAAACTGTGATAATTCCTGCATCTGTTTATGAACGGCGGTTCCCCGGGCATGAGTCAGGATCGGATAGATCCGACTGCTGAAGCTGGTGCTCAGACTCTCAACCTTAGGGCTTTTAGCGATAAAAGTATCGACAACCTGAAACCCTCGTTCAACGGCCGAGCAGAGAATAAAATCGCGAATCCCGACATCTTCCTTGAGTTTCGTCCGGCCATCGATCAGACTTGGCACCAGCCAGAGACGCTCGGCATCGTTCCCCCCGTCGACAAGCGCCTGCTGTAAAGCACCGGCATTGACGAGTGACGGGCGATCCTTGACCGGGGCCAGAACCAGATCGGCTGCCAGCAGAGCGTTGCGCGTAAAATAGTCGAGAATCGGCCGGGTATCAATAATCAGTATCCCGGTAAGGGCACCACGGGCCAGCACGCGGCTTAAATGCTTGACATCATCATCCGGGGGGTGCATCTGCCGCTCGGAGACCATAAACTGAACCCCATATTCGCCAAGCTGTACCAGCTGATCGATCGCGGTCGCACCGAATACCGCCGAAACCGACCGCCCGTGGTGTGAGCCGATAGTAAACATGTTGTCAACGCTGAAATGATTATCAAAAGAGATGATTGTAACGGGGAGTTCTTCAAACAAGGCTTTGAGGTAGACGGCCAGATTGGTCGCAATGGTGGTCTTGCCGACCCCCCCTTTTTCACTCGCGACGGTTACAACAAAGAGTCCTGTATCATGCATGATTCTCTCCCCTCAAAACGGCTCACGTCAGTCCGAGCTCTTCCCAGCGAGCATAAAGTTCTTCAAGTTCACGAGCGGATTGCAGATGTTCTGCCGACAACGGTGCCAACTGATTGTGATCGCCAGCAATTTGCGGATCGGACATTTTCTCTTCAAGAAGCGACAACTCTTGCTCCAGTTGTGTAATGCGCCCCTCAATCGTCTCAATCTCCCGCTGCCGCTTGCGCAGTTCGCGCTTTTCATCTTTACGCACACTATGGTCGTTTTGAGCAAACGTCTCATCTTTTTTTTCCACTTTTGACTGACGCTGTTCAACCCGCTCCTCACTGTGTGACAGATCACCGATCGACTGTTTAAAACGGATAAAATCCCCATAATGTCCGGGACAGGAGAGAATTTTACCGTGGTTGATTTCAACCACCCGGCTCGACAAGGCATCGACAAAATAACGGTCGTGCGATACAAACAGCAGAGTACCGGTGTAATGCTGCAACGCCTCAAGGAGCACCTCCTTGGAGGCCATATCGAGGTGATTGGTCGGTTCATCCAGTAGCAGCAGATTGGCGGGACGCAGCAGCAGAATCGCAAGGGCCAGACGATTGCGCTCACCGCCGGACAGAACAGAGACCTGCTTATAGACATCATCGCCCCGGAACAAAAAGGAGCCGAGAATGTTGCGGATTTTTGGAACCATCGAAAAAGGGGCCGCCGCCGTAATCTCTTCAAGTACCGAATTTTTCATATTGAGCGTTTCGGCCTGATTTTGAGCAAAATAAGCGAGTTGCAGGTTATGCCCCTCGATCCTCGTTCCGGCTTGCGGCAACTCAACCCCCGACACAATCCGCATCAAGGTCGATTTACCGGCACCATTTGCGCCGACCAGAGCAATCCTCTCACCCCGTTCAATCACCAGATCGATCGCATCGAGAACCGTTAACGCATCGTACCCGTGGCGGATGCCAGACAACTCCATCACCTGACGCCCCGCTTTTGGTGGTGTCGGAAAGGTAAAGGCGACCGATTTTGTTGCAACCGGCAACTCAATCCGTACAATTTTATCAAGCTGCTTGATCCGGCTCTGCACTAAAGCCGCCTTATCAGCCTTCGCCCTGAAACGCGCAATAAATGACTCGATCTTTTCAATCTCCTGATCCTGCTTGGCCTTGGCGGCCCGCAAGGATTCGATCCGCTGTTTGCGCGCGATCAGATAGGCGCTGTAATTGCCATTAAAATCATGCAGTGCCCCATTCCAGATTTCAACGGTTCGGTTTGTAACCCGATCGAGAAAATGACGATCATGCGAAACGATCAGAACAGAATAAGGATATTCGAGAAGGTAAGTTTCCAGCCATTCACGCGCTGGCAGGTCAAGATGGTTGGTCGGTTCATCAAGCAGGAGCAGATTCGGCTTGATCAGCAGCAGTCGGGCCAGAGCAATACGCATCTGCCAACCACCGGAAAATTGGCCACAATCCTTTTGCCAATCTTCCTCTGCAAACCCAAGCCCGGCTAGAACCCTGCCAATCTCTGCATCGAGTTCATACCCCCCTTTTTGCCTGAATTCTTCCTGCAATGAAGCGTAACGCCGGAGAGTGATCTGGTCTCCACCCGCAATCTCCAGCTCAAGCTGACGAATGGTCGCTTCCATTGTCAACAGATCCTCCCGCGCCGCACGGACTTCGGCATGCAAGGAACGCCCGTTGTAGACAAGACAATCCTGCGGCAAATAGCCGAGAGTCGATTCGCGCGTCTGTTGAATCTGACCAGAATCCAAAGATTCAAGGCCGGCCAGAATCTTCAGCAACGTCGATTTGCCGGTGCCATTATCACCGACCAACCCGACCCGGTCACGCCCCTGGATCTGCCAACTGATACCAGAAAATAGAAGCTGACCACCAAAACTCTTTGATACTTCGCGTAATTGAAACATCCGGTTCTTATAACACAAACAATCACGGCAGGAAACGACTAATCATCAGAACAAACAACGAAAAAGCTTGCTATTTCAGCTCTCTATCTGTCTAATAAACAGTTGACTCATTAGCTGTGTCTAAAAGATCTACATCTCTTCATTGAGCCGGATCCGCAGCGAACCACAAATATACAAATTCGCACGGTATTCCCTTTCGCAAACAGATCCGAAAGCGGAAACCGTTGGGTGATTCACCCCCACAATAACTTTGGTAGACGGACCAAAAAGTCCATCCAGAAAGATTTTCACATGAGCAAAAAGATTCTTATTAATGCCTCTCATCAGGAGGAGAACCGGGTCGCCATTGTCGAAGACGGCATTCTGACCGAACTTGATATCGAGCTTGAAGGCCGGGAGCAAACCCGTGGAAACATTTACAAGGCGACCGTTGTCCGGGTTGAATCCGGCTTGCAGGCTGCCTTTGTCGATTACGGCGCTGACCGCATGGGTTTTTTGCAGATCGGTGAAGTTCACCCCGATCTCTACCCCGATGGCGCGATAGAAGGGAACAGTCGCCCGCGCATCACCGACATTCTCAGACGTGGGCAAGAGATACTGGTTCAGATTACCCGGGAAGAGCGGGGGAGCAAAGGGGCAGCGCTGACGACAAATCTCTCATTGGCCGGACGATACATGGTCCTGATGCCGGGGAGTACGACCAAAGGGGTTTCTCGTAAGGTCGAAAATGAAGCCCAACGCAAAGAGATCAAAACGGCAATGAACTCGATCGACATTCCAGAAGACACCGGTTATATCGTGCGCACAGCCGGTATCGGACAGAGCATCGACGAACTGCATCGTGACTTCAAATACCTCTATGGCATTCACACAAAAATTGTTGATCTCGCCAATTCGAGCAAAGCTCCGAAACTGATCTATCAGGAATCGAATCTCGTTATTCGATCGATTCGCGATTACTTCAGTCCCGACATGGACGAAGTTCTCATTGACGATCCGACCGTATTCAAGGAAGCTCAGGATTTTTTCCGGTCGGTAATGCCTGATTATCTCCATCTGCTGAAACGCCATCAGGAACATCGACCGATCTTCTCCCGTTACCAGATCGAAGAGCAGATCGAGACGATTAACCAGAACAAGGTCCCCCTGCCATCCGGCGGCTCGATCGTGATCGACCTGACCGAAGCGCTGGTGGCGATCGATGTCAACTCCGGCAAGATGTCGAGTGAGAAGGGGATTGAGGCGACCGCATTCAAGACCAATATCGAAGCTGCCGCAGAAGTCGGTCGGCAACTGCGACTGCGCGATATCGGCGGACTGATTGTTGTCGACTTTATCGACATGCGCGACCGGAAACATAACCGGGACGTCGAAAAGACGTTGAAAGATTCCCTGAAAAACGATAAAGCACGGGTTTCTGTTGGCAAAATCAGCCAGTTTGGCCTCCTCGAAATGAGCCGACAACGGATCCGGGCCGCCCTCTCAGAAGGGGCGTTTCTCCCCTGCCCGCACTGCACTGGGAGTGGTCGGGTAAAAAGTGCCGAAGCTCAGGCCGTCGCTTTTTTACGGCGCATTCACACCACCTGCGGCAAAGGGGCAATCGAAAAAGTCGAGGCCAAAGTTCCGATGGATGTCGCCGATTATCTGCTCAATGCAAAACGCGAAGAGTTGGTTGAGCTTGAAAAGTCACTCAAACTGACCATTGAGATTAAAGGTCAGGAAGACTATATCTCAGGTCAGTCTGACCTGGAGATCCACAAGCGAACCAAGAAAATTCATGACGCAAAAAATATCGATCCGATCACTGCCACAGATGATCGACCTGAATTATCGGCTGAGGACCGGAAACCAAAAGAGATTACGCCGGTCATCCCGACAGAAACGGTAACGGACAGACCGAAAAAGAAGCGGCGCCGCAAAACTGCAGCCGAAAAGAAGGCCGAGATGGAAGCTGCGATCGCAGACAACACCCCGTCAACTGAGGAATTCGTCGCTGCAGAGACGAAGGTCGCTGAAGCGCATATCTCCACAACCGAGACGCCCCCTCCTGTTGCCGTGGAACGAGCGGCCGCGCCGGAAGATCGACCGAAGCGGCGCAGACGGCGACGTAAAACGGCCGCCGAAAAGAGAGCCGAAATGGAAGCTGCAGCCGCCGCAACCGAAGATCCACCAATAGAGGCAGCGGCCGAGCTGATAATTGTACCAGACGAACAGACCGTCGAACTTATTGTAAAAGATGGCGAACAGAGCCTCCCGGTCGAAAAACCGAAGCGCCGCCGGCGGCGCAAGACGGCAGCCGAGAAGAAGGCTGAAATGGAGGCGGCGGCCTCTGCAACCACTGAGCAGACGAGCCTTGCAGCACAAGAGCAGGGACCGGATACGCAGACGCAAAAGAATCAGGACGCAGCTGCATCCCCCGTCGAAGAGACTCCCCCCCCTGCAGCCAAACCTAAACGGCGACGCAAGACAGCAGCTGAAAAAAAAGCTGAAATGGAAGCCGCCGGTACTCCCGTCGATCTTCAACCAACCGGACAAAACACAACAGCTGAACCTGCATCGGCCTCTTCAAGCAACAAAGAACCGGCCAGCCCGGCAGTTAAAGTAAAACGGAGCCCGAGAAAGCCGGCTGTTAAAAAGGA
>JACUTX010000101.1 GCA_014859615.1 Desulfuromonadales bacterium
AAACCGTACGTTTTCAACACCTCTGTCCACAGTCTCTGTGGACGCAGATTGATAAAAAAATGGCCAATTTCGATTATAAAAAGCGTGCCTGAATGTCTTCATGAGAGAGATTCTTTTAAAGAGAAAAAATGCGGGGAATCGATCTCACCTGTAAAGAATCCAATTGAAGAAGATCAAAAGCAACAGCCGTCTTTGTCATTCCTGAAGCTGATTTTGATCGGGAATCCAGACCATAAAGATCGAAAAACTGGATTCCGCAATGACCCCTCGGGAATGACAACTTCTTCCAGGTGTCGAATAGTTACAATTAGTGCAACTTTATCTTCCGAACCTGCGGAAGGGCTGATAAGGCACAGATCAGATCGTTACGCATCTTTTGCTTGCACTGCGCAATAACAAAATCGTAACGCACTTCATCGGCGAGCAGATCTTTTTCAAATCCGAAATCGATAATACGCAAACCTTGCTGAGTCAGACACTGTTCGAGACGGGGGAGAAGATCGTCGAAAAGATCACAAGTGATAATCAGGGTCCGGTAACGATCCGAATTAAAGAGGCGTTCAACCCGTTTTAGAAAAAGGAGATTAAACAGAGCCAGGGCGGTCACAAACAGTGCCGGGAAGTAGAGACCGACCCCTACAGCCATTCCGATTCCGGCGGCGACCCAAAGGCAGGCGGCCGTAGTCAGCCCGCGGACAACATGACCATCTTTGATGATCGCTCCGGCCCCGAGAAAACCGATTCCGGTGACGATCTGGGCTGCAACACGACCCGGATCGAGGCGTACGACCGAGTCGCCAGCGAGCATCCCGTATTTAAAATAATAGGCCTCGGAAACGGCCATCATCAGGCAGGCACCAACCGTCACCAGAAGATGCGTGCGAAAACCGGCGGGGCGTCCATGTATTTCTCTCTCAATGCCGATCAGACCACCAAAGGTTGCGGCAAGAGCCAGACGCCAGAAAATATTCAATTCTCCGGTCGTATCAAGCAATAGTGACATCCAATCCATCTCTTCTCCTTACCTGCCGCAGTCGCCGGTACTCCCCTGCAGTGTCGCCAGAGCATGAGGCAACGCCGGAAGAATCGCCTCCAGATTTTCACGGGAAGCCTTTTTACTCCCGGGGAGATTCACAATCAGGGTCTGCTTGCAGATACCGACAACTCCGCGCGACAGCATGGCATGCGGCGTTTGCTGCATTCCGACCAACCGCATCGCCTCCGCCATTCCCGGGACAAGACGATCGACAACATTCAGAGTCGCCTCCGGCGTCACATCCCGTGGCGTCAATCCGGTACCGCCAGTCGTCAGAATCAGATCGATCCCCTGTTCGCTCCATTGTCGCAGCAGAGCTTCGATCCGGGGGCGATCATCCGGCAGCAGAGCGGTTTGTGTTACCGTCCCTATCGCCGACACAAGACGACAGATCTGCGGACCGCTGGTGTCAACCCGTTCACCGATTGAACCCTTGTCTGAGAGAGTCAACACAGCAACCCGAAATACCCCGTTACTATTACCAAAAGCCATTGGATCACCCCTTCTTCTCTTTCATCATGATAATTCGCCGGGCATTATTGACCAGAACAGCAGAAATATCCTTGCTTTTTGCGATCGTCTTAAGATCTTTCTCCGATAGAATCGACATGAACCGCAACGCGCTGTTGAGCGGTGTCCGTGGATGGCGCATCAGAGCTTTTTTCATTTCGTAACTCTTTAACCACTCCCTGTTGAGGAGGATGATACGAATCATGTCATCGCTCGCCGCCTTGTTTTTGGCAACCGCCAGCACTTCACCTTCGGTGATACGCGGATTTTTCATCACGGCTGAAGAGACCAGTTTATTGGGATCACGCAGCAAAAGGGTTCGCCACTCCTTATCACCGGTTAAAGCCATCTTGATTTTGTCAGAGACACCGAGAACCAGAACCTGTTGATACTTGGAGAGATTGACCTCTTCAACTTCGCTCTCAACTTCATCCTCCTCTTTCTCCGGCAGGCTCGTATCGAGCGGCGTTTCTGTCTTTTTCTGCTCAGCCACCTTTACATCTTCTGCGGGATCGATCCAGCCGAGCCGATATTTCAAAGCCTTGTCTGCCTGGGGATTGCTTAAAATAGCAGCTATCAGCTCCGGAGCCGCCAGAATCCGCTCACTATTGTCCGAGATCATCGCCAGAATCGGCCCTGAACAGCGCTTTGCGCAGAGGATAAAAGTTTCGTTTGCCGTGGCGGGGTTCTGTAAAATATCAACGATCAACTGTTGTTCAGAATACCGTTCCCGAGCAATAAAATGGAGCAACTCAGGACTGACCTGCGGATCAGAAACAACTGGAGTCATTATCGATACCGGCAGTTCCAGAAGAGAAGCTTTGGCAAGAGCTTTGAGCTCCTGATCCTTGCCGTTACAGAAAAAAAAGAAGACGGTCAAAAGGTCGTTGGCGTCAAGCGGCAAAGCCCCTCGTGCTGCCGAGAGCTGCAGGTCTCGGGTGGTTTCTTTACCGACGATACGAACCACCTGCGGCGACACTTTAATCCGCACGGTTGTAGTAGATTTAGACATTACTGTTTAATGACCCCGACGGACTATTTTTTAACGGGTGTGGCGACAAGACCCTGGCCAGCAACTTTTCGCGAAATTTTCAATGCCTCTTCCCGGTTGGCAAACGATCCGAACGTGACGCGCTGCAGCGTCTGATCAATCTGAACCCCCTCTTCGGTCACACGAATACCGTTCTCTATCAGTGTCGTATCGGCAAATATCCGTGCTTTATCGAGCACCAGATACGACCCGGCATAGACAGCGATTTTGTCCCCTTTGTTAAGACTGAAGGCATCGGGTGTAATCTTTTTAACCTCATGAAGTTTTTGCGCTGCAGCCGCTTCAGGGTAGACGCCTACCAACAGACGGGTCATATCGACCTTGCGTTTGATCTTTTGAATCCGCGCTTCATATCCGAGTTTGCGAACCCTCTTTAAAACATCATCAACGCTCGATTGCATCAGAAACGCACCGGCTGAGAGGGTGTAGAGACCTTCTGCCGCCACCGATGTAGTCGGCTGAGGAACAAACGGCTCCGGCTTCACCAACGCCACCTCTGATTTCGAAGGTACAACTTCAACCGATTTTGACTTTGGCTCCAGAGGGGCAACAGCCGGAGTAGCCGGAGTAGCCGGAGCAGCCGTTACTGGAACAACAGTCACTGCCGGAGCGGCATTATCCTGTGTTGGCTCAGTCTGCCTTGTTGCTGTTTCCGGCGCAGTCGGTCCAGCAGCCGGAGCCGAAATCGGTTCCGCTGTGGTACCAGATTGACCGCCCGATGCAGATTCTGTTGCAGGGATCGGCGCAGCTATCGGCTTGGGCATCGGTGCAGCTTTGAGCTTCGGCTTGACAGAAACGACATTGATCGGGGGAGACGGACCGTCCTCCGGGGCAAGGATCAGAACATAAACCGCGGCAAAAGCAAGGACAAGCAAGAGCAGCAGCAGGTAAACCAGACGCTTCGACCCCTTTTTTTTCTCAGGTTCGTAATCACCCCACTCCTCCGGCCCTGGCTCGGAATCAAATCCTGACTTATCCTCTTCATCAAACATAAAATCATCTTTGTCAGCCATCAGTCGCTCCTGCGGTTATTATTGAGCCTGCAATTCTGTTATAATTTTTTGCGCCATCGGTCCGGGAATCTCCTCGTAATGTGAAAATTCGAGAGTAAACATTCCGCGATCGGAAGTCATGGATCGAAGTTCAGGCGCATATTTCAAAACTTCAGACATCGGGACCTGAGCGTTGATTATCTGGGAGCCTCCATTTGGATCCATGCCGAGCACTTTACCGCGCCGGGAGTTCATGTCACCAATCACATCACCAACACATTCATCCGGAACGTTGATCTCCATCTTTACAATCGGTTCAAGCAGAGCCGGCTTGGCCTCTTCCATCGCCTTTTTAAACCCCATCGCTCCGGCGATCTTGAACGCCATCTCTGAAGAATCGACCGCATGATGCTGGCCGTCATAGAGGGTCACGCGAACATCCTGCACCGGAAAACCGGCAATGATCCCTTTGCGCATCGCCTCCTGCACCCCTTTGTCGACAGCCGGGATATAGGTGCGAGGGACAGACCCGCCGACAACTTTATCGACAAATTCATAGCCGCTGCCGCGCGGCAGCGGTTCGACTTCGATATGAATATCAGCAAACTGACCACGTCCTCCTGACTGCTTTTTGTGCCGGTAATGCTGCTGTACCTTCTTGCGAATCGCTTCGCGGTAAGGGACTTTCGGCTCTCTGATCAGAACATCTACGCCGAATTTACGCTTCATTTTTTCAACAACAACCTCGACATGAATCTGCCCCATGCCGGAGAGAACCATCTCCTTGGTCTCTTCGTCCCGAACCACCTGCAGACAGGGATCTTCCTCCATCAACCGCTTCAATGCGGTGTGAATTTTATCCTCGTCCCCCTTGTTTTTGGGTTCAAGGGCAAAAGAGATAACAGGATGCAACGGTTCCGGTGCCGGATAAACAATCGGTTTTCCGGCCGCACAGAGAGTATCGCCGGTCACCGTCTCCTTAAGCTTGGCAACCGCAACAATTTCACCGGCACTGGCTGAGCGGACCGGGGACTGTTTCTTCCCTTCCATGCGGAGAATCGTCCCGAATTTTTCACTGACCTCCCTGGTTGAGTTGTAGAAGCTGTCACCGGTCAGTTCTCCGGAAACTATTTTAAACAGGGTCAATCGTCCGGTATAAGGATCACTGATGGTCTTGAAAACAAAGGCCGAAAACGGTTCGTCTTTCGACGGCTTACGGTCAACCTCGGCGCCGGTTTTTGGATCGATCCCGAGCATCGGCGGTCGCTCCGTCGGAGCGGGCAGGCAGTTCATGATCGTATCGAGCAACAGATGCGTTCCGGCATTAGCGGCGGCGCTACCGCAGATGACCGGAGTAAATATACCGCTGACCGTCCCTTGATGCAGCCCATCGAACAATTCTGCAGAGGTCAGGTTGTCCTCTTCCAGATATTTCTCCATCAGCGCATCGTTGGCTTCGGCAACAACCTCAACCATTTTGAATCGCATTTCTTTCGCTTCTTCCTGCATCTCAGCCGGGATATCAGCCTCTTCAAACCCTCCTTTGCCATCAAAAGTAAAGATACGGGCTTTCATTCTGACCAGGTCGATAATACCCCTGAAATTTGCCTCGCTCCCGATCGGCATACTTAAAACAGCAGCACGGGTATCGAGACTCTTTTCCAGTTCAGCCACCACCTTGCGAAAATCGGCGCGTTCACGATCCATTTTATTGATAAAGGCGATACGCGGCACCTGAAACTCACTGGCCCACTTCCAGATCATGGAAGATTGCGCCTTAACACCGTCTACGGCTGAAACCACCAGAACCGCACCATCGAGGGCGCGCATGCAGCTACGCGTGTCGTGCAGAAAATTGGTATAACCGGGGGTATCGATAATAGTCAGGTCAAACCCTTTCCAATCACAATGGTGCAAGCTTGACGTGATCGTAATCTTGCGCTTGATCTCCTCATCTTCATAATCAAAATTGGAATTGCCTTCGTCCACCTTGCCGAGGCGATCTGTCTTGCCGGCGGCGAAAAGAAGAGCCTCTGCCAGAGATGTCTTGCCGGAATCTCCCTGTCCGACAAAACCGACGTTCCGAAGTTTGGCGATGTCAACTGTTCCCATTGTGACTCCTTTCAATTCATGATGAATGAAGATCGGTCGATGCAAAATCATCGATACGTCAAACGCCTGACGACTGATCCGTCAGGATGTCGTAAACAAAGGAAATGACAAACATTTTAACATTCAGGAATTTAAGTGTCAAAGCCCCTGACAGTTTCGTTCAAAAATAATTCGCAACCCCTCCAGGGTCAGATTCGGGTCAATCCGGTCGATCGTCTCCGCAGCGTCGGAGAGCAAAACCGCCAGGCCGCCGGTTGCAAAGACGGTCGGATCAGCACCGAGCTCCGACTTCATCCGGTTAACAATCCCGTCGACCAGACCGGCATAACCGTAGAACAGGCCAGCCTGAATACTGTTGACGGTGTTTTTAGCCACTACCAGCGGCGGTCGGGCAATCTCCACCCTCGGCAATTTGCTCGCCCTTGCAAACAGGGCGTCAGCTGACACATTCAACCCCGGAGCAATCGCACCACCTAGATACTCCCCTTTTGCCGAAACATAATCAAAAGTTGTCGCCGTACCGAAGTCGACGACAATCAGGGCCTTTTTGACCTGCTCATAGGCTGCGACGGCATTAACGATGCGATCGGCGCCAACTTCACGTGGATTATCGTAGAGAATCGGCATGCCGGTCTTGATGCCGGGACCGACGATCAACGGCTGTCGCTTAAAATAATGACGACAGAGACCATCCAGCGTTTTGAGCATCGGCGGAACAACACACGAGACAATGACATTTTTGACATCAGGAAAATAAATCTGTGACAGGCCGAACAGCTCATGAATCAAAATCGCGTATTCATCCACGGTCCGCGCCTCATCAGTCCGCAAGCGCCAATCGTGCAGAAGCTGACGGCCACGATACAGGCCGAGGACGGTATTCGTATTTCCAACATCGATAACCAGCAACATAGGTTTAAGCCCCCCTGCTCAACAAGCGGACATCACCCGCCAGAACTTTCTCGGTAATCCCCCCGTCCAGCGACAACAATAACGCCCCGGATTCATCGACTCCACTGACCTGACCGACTCGCTGATAACTCTGATAATCGACTTCAACCCACTGATCAATCATATTGCATCGGCTCTCCCACTCCTGCTTGAGCGGCAAAAACCCTGTCGACAGGTAAGAGGCATAGAGTTGATCAAGAGAGCGTAAAAGCGCCTGGGTAAACTTAAGACGTGAGACCGTCTTCCCCTCTTCAAGCAACAACGAAGTAGCCGGAGTGCGAAGATCAGACGGAAATTGTTCGGTGCGCATATTCAGATTTACACCGATACCGAGCACCAGATAATGAATCTGTTCGGTTTCGGCATTTAATTCATTCAAAAGGCCAGCGACTTTGCGCCCGTTAAGCAAAACATCATTCGGCCATTTCAACTGAGGCAAAAAAGAGCCTGTCGCTTCAATCGCCTGTGCAACGGCAACAGCCGATAAAAATGTCAACTGGGTGGCGAAACGCGGCGAGATCGGCGGACGAAGAATAACAGAAAGGTAGAGATTCACACCGGACGGAGAGAACCAGCTCCGCCCTAATCGTCCCTTGCCACCGTTTTGGCTGTCGGCGATGACCACCGTCCCCTCGCGCGCACCGGCGTCGGCAAGGATGCGCGCCTGTGCATTGGTCGAATCGGTCTCATCAAAATAGATCACCTCGCAACCGACAGACCGGGTCTGCAACCCCGACGTCACTTCCGCCGGCAACAGCCGATCCGGCAGAGAGAGAAGCCGGTACCCCCGCGACGGAATCGCTTCGATTTCGTAGCCGTTGTCGCGCAGCTGGCTGATATGCTTCCAGACGGCTGTCCTGGATATCCCGAGTTTACGACAGACCTCTGCACCGGACAGAAAATGATCGGGTCTGTTTTTAAACAGCTCAAGAATCGTGTCGCGAGTCGTCATAAACGTCTCAGGGAGTAAACAGCATGGAGATATCGACAGCCTTGACAGAGTGCGTCAACGCCCCGACAGAAATCAGATCGACACCGGTTTCGGCAATCTCTCGCACCGTCTCCAGAGAGACACCGCCCGAGGCTTCGGTCCTGGCCCGACCGGCGACCAGCTGAACCGCTTCACGCAACTGCTCAAGCGTCATATTGTCGAGCAGAATGATATCGGCCCCGGCTTGCAACGCCTCTGTGACCTCAACTATATTCGTCGTTTCAACCTCAATCTTGAGAGTATGCGGAGCACGGGCACGAGCCCGCTCTATGGCAACAGTAATGCTCCCTGCGGCGGTAATGTGATTTTCCTTGATCAATACTCCGTCATAAAGAGAGGTCCGGTGATTACTGCCGCCACCCGTGCGTACCGCATACTTGTCGAGGACCCGCAAACCCGGCATCGTTTTACGGGTATCGACAACAATCGCATCGGTTGCCGCCACTTCGCGGACAAAACTGGATGTCATCGTCGATATGCCACTCATCCGCTGCAGCAGATTCAAGGCGACACGCTCACCCTGAAGCAGAGAAGAAGCAGGCCCCTTCAACCAGGCAAGAACCTCTCCTTTCTGGACCTTTTGTCCGTCGGCAATGAGCCCCTCAAAAGCGATATCAGGATCGATCGCCTTGAACACCTCGGCCGCAACATTGATACCGGCCAGAACAAAATCCTCTTTCGCGATCAGTTCGGCCCGGCTGACCAGTTCGGAAGAGACGGTCGCCTGAGTTGTAATATCACCCGAGCCGATATCTTCTTGCAGGGCGGTTTCAATGATCCGACGCAATTCAAAATCCATAAAGATCTCCAAGGAAAATAACCGTGTTGCTGATCGATTTTATAGCACAAAACCAGGAGATCCAACAACAATTTCACCAGAAAGCAACCGATTTAACCTTTACTTCAATCCGATCAATCGGTA
>JACUTX010000394.1 GCA_014859615.1 Desulfuromonadales bacterium
ACCGCCGCGATATGCGTTTGGGGTGCATTCTCCAGAACTCCCGGCGAAAAAAGGAGTGCAAAATTGAGTTCCATGGTCATCCAGTCGACCTTGCGCAGGTTGGCGATCGTTGCCGTCACCTTGCGTCCGAGGACGTTAACGGTGAGGGTGTCACCGATCGTCACCCCGAATCCTTTACCGAGATCGGCGGTGAGGGAGATCCGGGGAGGGCCGCTGTAATCGGCTGACCACCAGCTTCCGGCTGTCAATTCGATAGTCGGATTCGGTGCGGCAGCGTAGCTGAGAAAGCGGTCGCCGCGCACCGCCCACTCTACCTCGGGTGCAATCAGCGCCTGACCGACCGGGACACCGTTTATGGCGGTGATCCGGCCGCGCAATGTGGGCGAACGCTCGACCCTGCGCACGCCGGAAAGAGCATGCAGGCTCGACTCAAAACGAGCCACCTGATCCGACTGAATATCGAGGAAGAAAAAAGCCGGGGCATCATTCGGCAAGGTCTCATCGACCAGATCGTTCAGATTTCCCTGCACCAGGGTGATCACCACCAGGGCCGTCAGACCGAGACCAAAAGAGAAGAGCGTGCCGACTGCCGGTGAGCCCCGGCGATGAATATTACCGAGCCCGAGCCGCAAGAACGGATTCCTCGGCTTCGGCAAGCGCCGGGCCATCGCTATAGCGATCGCAGCAACGAGACGAAAAAGACCGAAACAGAGACCGGCGCCGATAATAAACCAGAGTGCGAGCCGTTGATCGCTGCTGGAAAATAAGACCAGAGCCGCCAGCAAGAGCGCAGTGACGGCAATCGCCAACCAGACTCGCACCGACGGTCGATGCTGACCGGTCTCAACATAGCCGCGAAACAGAATTGCCGGGGAGACGCGCAACGCAGCAGAGAGGGGCGCGAGGGAAAAGACGAGGGAGATCAGCAGACCGAACAGAGCGGCCGTCGCCAGGGTCGCCGGGAAAATTCCGGGGAGAAGCGGAATCGGCAACCGGGCAGAAAGGAGTTCGGCGAGAAGATAAGGGAGAGCGGCACCGCAGAGCAGACCGGCGGTCGAACCGATCGCGCCGAGAATCAGAACCTGAAACAGGTAAGCGGTGAAGATCACCCGTCCCGGAGCACCGAGGCTCTTCATGATGGCGATATGAATAATTTTGCCGGTCAGGTAGCCGCGCACCGCGCCGGAGACCCCGAGCCCGCCGACCAGCAGGGCGCACAACCCGAGTAGAGTCAGGTTGAGATTCATCCGCTCCAGAAAAAAGCGGACACGCGGCGTCGCGTCGCGCCAGGTCAACAGACGCCAGCCGGCATCTGGAAAAGTTGTCTGGAGTTTCAATTTAAGCGCTTCGACCGTGGTCTTGTCGGCCAGTTTCACGCGATAGACGTAACTGGTCAGACTGCCGGGCTGGACCAGTCTGGTCGCCTCCAGACCGGCCTGATTGATCATCACTCGCGGTCCGAGAGTAAAGGGGCGCACCG
>JACUTX010000395.1 GCA_014859615.1 Desulfuromonadales bacterium
GCCAGCCCTCAAGCCGGCCGAGCCGCCACTCGCCCTGGCGCTGTTACTTGCACATCTGAAAGGGGAAGGAGTCGCGGCGTCAGCTATCGATGCCAATCTCGATGCTTACCTTTATCTGCTCGATGGGGAACGGTTGATCGCAAGGGCCGGAGCTGCAATCGATACCGCTCTGAGTCGCGCCTTGCGCCATCGCGCGGCTTCGCTTACCTTTTTGCGTTCTGCCGCTGCCGGTCAAAATTTTGCCCGTTACAGCACGGCGGTCCGTTATCTTAACCGGCTGCTGGCCGTCTGGAACTCCCCTTCCGGGGAAGAGCGTCTGACCTTTGGTGATTATCAGCACGACGGTTTTTCCGCGTTTGATCCAGGCGATCTTTACCGGGCTGCCAGCGGAGCTGTGCAGAGCCTGTTTGCCGAGTATTTTCGGGAGGCGTTGCTGCCGCAGATCGTTGCCCTGCGCCCCCGGATTGTCGCCATCTCCATCAATTATCTGCACCAGGCTCTTCCTGCTTTTGAGCTGGCCGGGCTGTTGCGCCGAGAGCTCCCTGACACACTGCTGGTCGCTGGCGGTGGTCTGATTACCTCCTGGCAGGAGCCGCTGCGCCGACTCGATCTGCGACTTTCCCCGTTTGACCGGTTGATCTTGGGGCCGGGTGAAGCCGCATTGACGGCTCTGGCCAAAGGGAAAGCCGATGACGCTTACCGGCTGATCGATGCGACCGCTATCGGCTTTCTCCCCGATTTCAGTTTCGCCAACATCTCCGCTTACTTTTCGCCCCAGCCGGTGCTGCCGCTCACCGCTTCACGCGGCTGTTACTGGAAACGCTGTCTATTCTGTCCTGAGGCGTCTGCGCCGGTTCACCCCTACAGCGCCCTCGCTTCGGCACAGCTCCCCGATCTGATGCGGCAGCTGGCCGATCGCTATGGCATCACACATATTCAGCTGACGGATAATGCTGTTCCGGTCAATCTGCTCAAGGTTCTGGCTCGGCGTGGTGAGGAGCTGGCCGATCTGAACTGGTTCGGGTTTGTTCGTTTTGAGCCGGTGCTGGAAGATGCCGATTTTGTTTCCCGCCTCGCCAGAAGCGGCTGCCGGATGCTGCAGCTCGGCCTGGAGAGCGGTTCACAGAAGGTGCTCGATCGCCTTGGTAAGGGGATTAATCTTTTGTCGGTGGCGCGTATTCTGAAAAATCTCGCCGATGCGGGTATTGCCAGTTATGTCTATATTATGCTCGGCACGCCTGGCGAGACGCAAACCGATGCCGAAATGACCCGCACTTTTCTTGAAACGCATGCGCAGCGGATCGGATATCTTAACCTGTCGATTATGAATCTCCCCCGGGCGTCCGGCCTGCTGCACGATCCAGAGCAGTACGGAATCGTTGCTGCTGCGCCGCTTGAGTCTGATGCTCCGCTCGGTCTTTATCAGCCGTTTTGTCCGGTTGGCGCTTGGGATCGAGCTGCCGCGCGGCGGTTTCT
>JACUTX010000102.1 GCA_014859615.1 Desulfuromonadales bacterium
CGCGTGTAGAGATACTGTCCGAATTCGAGCGTTTTCTCCGGAACCCGGCGGAACGCAGCATGTGTCGTTTTCGCTTCTGTACTGTTTTTGCGCTCAGGCGGCTGTTTTGTTACTCTGTTCTGCCGTTCGCGCTGGTGAAAAAAGGAGAGGAGAAGATCGTAGGCCTGATTGACCTCCTGAAAAAAGGCAGTCTGCTTTTGGCGTAACTGTGGATCAAGGTGGCTGAAGCGATCCGGGTGGGCTTCTTTCGCTTTTTGCCGGTAGGCAGCTTTCAATCCCGCCGGTTGCAGATACCAGAGGAAATCTTTTGTGATAAACAGCCCTTCCCCGAACAGGGTGTAACAGGCGTTAATCAGTGCAGTTTCGGTTTGCGGTGACATAGTGACCCAAACAAAGAGGTTTCAGGTTGATACTGCTCGAAGAATAGCGGATGTTACGAGTGACAGCAAGGATTTCTTCAGAGGAATATGCTGATTGAACTGCGGTGTTGTTCGGGGCGGTGGGTGGCGTTCTGTTGTTACCGGCTCTGTTCTCCTTCAAAAAAGGCCTGTTCTCGTTTCAGCGTGATCGGGATCGTTTTACAGGCGGCTGCAGCGGTCAGATTTTCACGCGCTATCCTCAGGCTTTTGTCAACACGTCCCAGAATATTTGCAGCAATCCAGAACAGGGCAACCGACATGATGGCGCAAAATATGGTGATCAGCAAGGTCGATTTTTTATGATCCTGCAAGATGCTCTCGACATTTTGCAGCACCAGCAGGGAACCGACGGATCGGCCGCTGACATCCATCATATTCAGAAATCTCCCCCGGTATGTTTCCTCCTCCAGAACAACTTCGACCGATTCTGCATTATCGATTGTTTTGCCGGTGGCGAGTTGAGGGAGCGCTGCGAGAATCTGTGGGTTGCCGGTACCTGTAACGACATGCTCGGGTAACAGATCCCAATCTGCCGTCTCATTCAACATGAGTCGTCCCTCAAGCCATTCTTCCTGATCGAGTAAAGATTTCAGAATCAGAACGGCCATTTGGCTGCCGCTCTCGCTGCCCAATTGATCAATGATCGGGCCGATATCTTCGCCCAATTCGATATAGCCGACCCGTGTTGATCGGTTGTGAATCGGCAATACCGACCGGAGGGTAAATGTGCCGAGCGGACCGAGTTCGATCCCGTCGGCAAGCGTGTTGGTGCGTTGAGCCGTATGCAGGGTCGCCCGATCGATCAAGTCACCGTAGCGATCCGGTTTGTGGACGCGCAAAAGATTGGTGCCGTCGGGGGTGTGGTAGTAAAAATGGGTAATGTTCTGCTCGACAAGAAGCTCGTTGAACAAAGTGGTTGAGTGTTGCAGCAGAAAAGGTCGATCGCGACGTTCGAGCGCGGCAACGATCGCTTTATCCCGACTGAGTTGCTGCAGAATTGATCGCATCAGGCCGGATCGTTCCAGCATGTAGCTGTGATAACGGCCGGTCAGGCTCTGCAGTTGCATCTCCTGCGTCCGAGCCAGTCCGAGTTCCAAAAAGTAGTTGGAGACAAAAAGGAAGAAGGCGAAACTTATGAGAATGACGATGGCGAGGGGCCAGAGAACCTTCCCTTTGATGTTCTGTTCGATTGGCACCTGTTGTTCATCGTTCATGGTTTGGAGTTTAGCGGCAAATCGGCTGTTATGCAATTGTGTTTGTCGATTTTAGAAAAAATACCCCCGCCTTGATCAAAGGGAGGGGGTGGATGATGCAATCTATAAAATAGAAATATCAGGGTTGCGGTCCCCTCGTGAGCTTCGGCCGAAAAAGGCTTATGCCTTGATCGATACGGTTATGGCTTTGTATCCTACAGATCGTTTCTGACATTTATCTGACATTTTGGAGTTATTTTTTGAAATTTATAAAAAAAGCGAGGTAAACGGCAAATTATACAGAGGTGAGAGTGCGTACTCTGGTGAGGAGGCGACCAATATCTGCTGGCGGGTACCCTTCAGCATGTAAAGATTTTTCGTACTGGCGCAGTAAAAGGTCGGCTTTGACCAGATTGTTGCTGCGCATATAGTTGCGGTGCAGTGCTGCGATCAACTCCTCATTGCAGCGATCGCGGGCGATGGCCTTGTTCAGCAGCCGGATCGCCCGTGCTGTCTGTCCCAGTTCGGTGAGACGGTTTCCCCAGAGCAAAGTCATCTTAGTGCATGCCTGATGAATCTGATCGGCAACTTTGGCGGTCTGATCGGCAAGAGATGATCCCGGGATGAAATCCCCGTTCCAGAGCAACAGCCCGTGGCTGATGGCGATGTCGGCTTGCCAGCAGTCGTGATTCGATAAACATTTGCTCCCCCGGTCAAATGCATGTCTGAGCTGATCAATATCGAATGAGCAATAGTCGAGGCTGACGATACTGTTTTTCAACTTCAGATAGTTTTTAGCCGAGAGAGGGGCGATCATTGCCTGCAAGGTTTTTCTGAGCCGGGAGAGCATGGTGTCAAAATTGGCTCTTGCTTTGTCCGGGGGGCTGTCCGGCCAGAATATCAACTGCATCTCTTCTTGTTCAATCCGGTTGTTGGGGGCCGCAATCAGCAACGCCAGACAGTCTCTTTGCCTGCGGCTGAAAGATTCGATCGACAAGAGGGGGTTCTGTTGGCAGGAGAGCTGTAAGCCGCCAAGGGTCCGGAAATGGAGAATCGGGACAGGTTCCCAATTCCGATTCCAACTGATCCCCAACAGTTCCCGACAGAGATCGGCAGCGAATAGACGCTCAATATCGTGATGAATGGCAGCATAGAGAAGTGAGCTAAGGTCGTCAGCTGTCAGACAGGGGAGATGTCTGATCCCGGTCGCCTTTATTTCCGTTATCAGCATTTGCAGCGTGGTGAGCTGTTGGACAGAGAGCGGCTGACCACGGTGAAACAGCAGCGAGAGAGATAGAACCTGAATGTTTATCATGCGCCAATTCGACGTCGCAAGTTGGAGTCGCGTCTGTTCCAGCAACGCAGCCGCTTCAGCAGACTGGTCGATTTCAAGGAGTGTCCGGATAGAATAGAGTCGCCCCTGCATGTCGAAAAAAGGGATTGATTTCTTCGCGTTCAGATAGCTTTGCACTGTTTTTTCAGCCGCGCCCGACCTGTTTGTGAGGGCTTCTGACAGCGCCAGCATGCTGGTCAGAACAGTAGGAGGCCCCGGGTCAGACTTATGGAGGGAAATAACCGTGTCGTGTCCCCCGTTTGCCTGGGCTGATTCGGTCTGCAGGAGGGTCAGCAGGCGAAGCGGGAGGCTTGAAGGTGGGAGGAGAGCGCCGAATTCGTCACGCACCGTCTCTTCGACCGCGCTGAAGTAACAGTAATCACCGGTTAAGGAGAGGTAAAACAGCTGCGCCATTTTCAAAAGCGCCTTGTTGGTCGTGTCGATCTGCGGATGGTTGAGCAACAGGAGTATTTCGTGAATTGTCCGGCTCAGCTTCTCCACGTCGGCCGTCACATAGGCGTGATAGGCTTTAATAAGAAGATTGAAGACCCGAAAATGTCCCAGACCGCGATCTTCGGCGATCGCTTCGGCGATCGACAGATATTCGTAAGCCCGGCTGAAATTATCAAGGAACAGGGCGTAGCCGACGGCCAGAGCTTGCGCGACACTGATACGGGAAAGGGCGCTTAATCGATCGAAATGTGGATGTTCCAACGCCTCGGTTTTTTTAAACAGTTCCGCAGCTTTCTCCACATTGCCGAGGATAAACAGGTGATGCAGAACGAGGTGTGATAAAATCGAGAGCTCTGCGACCGGGTTCCCCGCCTCGGCAAAAAGGGTGGCGGACCGGTTCAAGAATGTCTCGGCCTGGTTTGGGTTGGTATGTAAAAGGGAGAGCCCGGCAAACTTCAGCAGGAGCGGGTGTTGCAACGACCCGTTGAGGAGCGCCAGAAAAATTGGCGACAGCCGATCGAGGCGGTGTTCAGCGTAGAGGGACAGCCCCTCCTGACCGACAAAAAAATCGAGCGAGGGGGCGTCTCCCGGGGGGGCAAGAACCTGGGTGAGGGTATGGATAAAGTGAAATTCGGACGGATTGAGGTCGACCACCTCCCCGTCCAGGGTCAAAACTTCGCGTTGTGCAGAGATCGTGAGTGTCCCGATTTTAAGATCTTGCCCGGTTTTCGGGGTATCGGCCGGATTTAATCGCCTTCGCAGGGCTGCCCGGATGCGGGCCGTCAGGATGCGGGGGCGGACCGGCTTGACGATATAGTCATCAGCACCAATTTCGAGACCGTTGACGACGTCGGATTCTTTGTCGTTGCCGGTCAGGATAATGACCGGTATATGACGTGTTTCCGGGGTTGATTTCAGACGTCGACAGACTTCCAGGCCATCGATGTCCGGCAGACCGAGATCGAGCAAAATAAGATCAGGAGAGAGCGTCCGGGCAAGGTCGAGTCCGGCTGTGCCGTTGTTGACGATCTGCAGGTCGAAATCTTCGCGGGCAAGAGTGTGGCGCAGAAGTCGACAGACTCCGACATCGTCCTCGATTGCAACTATCCGGTCCATCCCCATAAAGTTTTCCGCTGTCGGCTATTTAGGCGTATCTGTTGGATCGCTTAATAGTATAAACCCGATCTGGCGCCCGGTCTGACCATTGTCGCGGCGATAGGAGAAAAACAGTTCGCGATGACAGCAGGTGCACTCCGAAGCCGATTCGATGTTCTGTTCCGGAATTTCGGCAGATTCAAGCTGCAGCTGACAGCTCTTCTTCAGATCGAGCAGCCACTCGCCGAGAGAGGTCTCGTTGCTGATCGTCTCCCAGTTTCCGCTCCCTTCCCGGAAGGCATCTCGAACCGGTCGATCAACCGCGTATTTATGAGCTCCGATCCCCGCTCCGATTGCCGCTTTCAGATCGACTGGTCGAGAACCGAAATGAGCCGTCATGGCGGCGACAGTCCGACCGATCAGTCCGGCCGCCGCACCGCGCCAGCCGACGTGGATAACGGCGCTGACCTCTTTGACCGGGTCAAACAGCAGCACCGGATAGCAGTCGGCGACAAGGACGCCAATCATGATATTTTTCTGATTGGTGATGATCGCATCGCTCTCAACCTTTTGAAAATGTGAGACGTCAGGATTCGGTTCGTCGAGAATCAGAATGTCTGTTCCGTGAACTTGATGTACGGTTAAAAGCTGATGGGGCGGGAGTCCAAAGGTACGGGTCAGGGTCGCCCGGTTCGCTTCGATGTTGTGATTGGCATCATCTGTATTCTGACCCAGATTCAGAGAGTTGTAGGGGGGGCGGCTCGACCCGCCGTTGCGGGTTGTGAAACCAGCCTGAACGATACCGCTTTCGCTCCATGCTGGTTGTAAAGTGGTGATTTTCCCGTGGCGACAATTTTTCATGGTCTGTTTTTCCCCTGTCGATCGATCCGGAATGAATCGACAGTCTCCTGGTGTTTGCGGTTCAGGTAATCGATCAGAGTTTGTAATTCAGCCGGTGCAGCGGAACTGAATTCCATCTCCTCTCTGGTTGATGGATGCGTGAATCGAAGCAGACGGGCATGTAGAAACTGCCGGTTCAGCCCAATAATCATTGCGCGCAGGGTCGTATCCGGAATCTGGTTGGCCCGGCGGGAGTTCCCGTAAACCGGGTCGCCGACCAGAGGGTGATGCGCCTCGGAAAGGTGAACCCGGATCTGGTGGGTCCGTCCGGTCTCCAGCTTTAATTCCACCAGCGTCAGGCGGTCGGTGTCGAACCGCTGCAATACTCGCCAGTGGGTGACGGCGCTCCGACCGTGCCGGGTGGTGGAACTCATTTTTTTTCGATGCAGCGGATGCCGGCCGATCGGTTTATCGATTGTCCCGGCTTCTTTTTCAGTCTGGCCATAAAGAAGGGCAATGTACCGGCGCTCAATCGTGTGAAGTTTAAACTGTTGTGCCAGATCCTGATGCGTTGCATCATCCTTGGTGACAACCATAACGCCGGAGGTGTCGCGATCAAGGCGGTGGACGATCCCGGGCCGGATCTGGCCACCGATGCCGGAGAGGTCCTGACAGTGGTGCAAAAGTGCATTGACCAGGGTGCCGCTGCTGTGGCCTGGAGCCGGGTGGACAACCATGCCGGCCGGTTTATCGATGACAATCAGATGTACATCTTCGTAGAGGATGTTGAGAGGGATCGTCTCCGGGAGGGCGTCGATCGGGGCTGGCGCCGGGATCGAGACGGTGATGATCTCTCCCCCTTTGAGTTTGCTCCCTGTTTTGACCGACTCACCGTTGCACTGCACCTGATCAGATTCGATCAGGCGTTTGATCTGCGAGCGACTCAAGTCGGGGGAGCAGAGAGCAAGATACTGATCGAGGCGCTGGGGAGGCTGTCCGCGTTCAAAAATAAAGCAGAGGCGGTCATCCATGGATTACCAGATTGAGCTCTCAATTTTCCCGGCTTGTTTGATCATGACATCGACAACGGCGCGGTCAAACAGATGGTCGCGATTCAGCATGTCGGGAGAGACCCGTGTATGAAAATGCTCTCTCCCCTCCGTAAGCTCTTCGGCAAGAAGATCGAAAATATTGTCGTTTGTAATCCCCTCTTTCACTTTTTCGGGGTTATAAAGGGCAATGTCGGAGACGATTGCGCGCGCCAGTCTGAACGCCAGGTCCGGATTGTCCACGAGTTTAGCCATTTTTCCTCCCAGCCCGTTACCGAGACACGCTATCTGCAACGGGCGCGCAATAGTGATATGTGCAAAAAGCTCAAGCGAACTGTATCGTATATCTACCCACGACAGAGTAGCTAATCAGAACAGAGATGTCAATAATCACCGCTGTTTGTCGATTGTCATGATGAAATCGAGCAGGTCGGTATGGCCGCCGCGCAGATCGGTTGTAAAATCACCTTGACAGCGATCGATCAGCCAGGTGTCGACAAGGAAGGTTGGAATGCCAACTTTTCGGGCGGCCAGATCGTGTTTTGTATCGTTGCCGATCATCAGGCACGATTCGGCCGGAAGGTTGAGCTCTGTCAGAATATCACTGAAATAAACAGGATTCGGTTTGCAGCGCCGGCAATTTTCGTAACTGGTGACCCGATGAAAAGGGAAGTCGGCCAGTTTGGCCCGCGCCAGTCGCGATTCAACCACCACTTTCGGAAAGACAGGATTGGTGGCAATCACGATATCAAGACCGCGTTCCAGGCACGCTTCAAGCAGCGATCTGGCCAGATCGAGCGGCTGTATGAACGGATCGAGAACCGGCAGCCCCGTGGAGAAAAAACCGGCAAAATTACGGCCGATCAGTTCGACATCGAGCTGCAGAAGGTCGGCAATGTGCCGGAAAAAATAGGCTTCGTTACTGATGTCGCCGGAGTCTCGTTTTATCAGGGAACGAATGGCCGAAAAGACCGCATCGACAACTTTATCGGTAGCGGCACGCTGATGCAGGGACGCCGCCAGAGAGGCGGCATAGGTTGAAATATAGTTCTGCATTTCGATCTGAAGGAGGGTTCCGTCGAGATCGAACAGAACCGTCTTGATATTTTGTCTCTCAAACGGGATCATAAACGTCTCTTCAGCGGGTTGTGCAGGTTAAACAGACCGATACCGGCAAATATCAGCAGCATACCGAATCCGTGGTAAAGTTGGAATCGCTCGCCAAGGAGAAGAACGGCCATCACCGCAGCAAACAGCGGGATCAGATTGATGTAAAGACCGGCCCGGTTTGCACCGAGCCGCTCAATTCCGTGATTCCAGCAGAGATAGGCAAGGATAGAAGGGAACAGAGCGACATAACCGATACTCAGCACAATCTCCCGGCTGACGACCAGTGCCGGGGTGAATTGCTGTTCGATCAGGTAGAGCGGGGCCAAAATCAGAACGCCGATGGCGATAATCAGAGTTAAAAAACTTAACGGGTGAATCGCCGGGCGCCTCTTGACCAGAACGGTGTAGACGGCATAAAAAAAGATCGCGATAAACATGATCAGATCCCCTTCGGCAAACCTGAGTTCAAGCAGGGTGTCGATTTTCCCCTGCAAGACAATATAGACTGCCCCGGCCATGCAGAGGCCGGTGCCAAACGCCTGCCGCCGCAGGATTCGCACCCGATCGATCAAAAAACTGACCAGAATAATCGCCGCCGGCATGGCGGCTTGCATCAGGGCGCAGTTCAGCGCGGTTGTCGTGTGGACGGCGGCATAGAGCATGACGTTGAAACTGGCGATGCCGAGAAAAGCGGTCAGAGAGAGAATCTTCCACCCTTTGCACGCAACCGGCCAATCACGCCAGACCTGTTTCCAGGTGAACGGCGTCAGCAGCAACAGGGCGAGCGTCCAGCGCCAGAACGACAAGGAGACCGGCGGGATCAGATCGATAATGCCACGGGCCAAAACAACATTTCCCGCCCAGAACAGGGGAGGGAGAAGCAGCAGGAGGTAGGCGCTGCCGTTTGCGGCTGGCGGTTGTGTGGCCATGATTACGGGGTCCGTTTGATTAAAAGGTCGCTTCGGTGCAGGTCATGATAAGAGGGAATCTCTCTGAGGTCAAAATAATTCAGAGAGCCAATGTT
>JACUTX010000396.1 GCA_014859615.1 Desulfuromonadales bacterium
AAAACGCTGAATTTTCTCCCCCCCGAAATACTCCACCTGTTCAGTAAAAATAGAGACTCTGCAGACAAATATTATAAAGGGATCCGGTTTAAACTCACCCTTTTCATTCTGATTCTGATTGCCGGCACAACCTTCAGCGTCGCCCTGATTATGATGCAGATTATGGATCAATCCCTGCTTCACTCCCTGATTCAACGTGGCAACGCCATTACCCAGGCCGCCGCAACTCCGGCTGGATACAGCCTTCTGATGAAAGACCATCTTGCGCTCGACAACATTACGGCGCAGCTCAAACAGGCTCAAGCAGAAATTAACTATGTCGCAATACTCGATCTGGAACAGACGATCATTGCCCACGATAATCTCGATCGGGTCGGGAGCAAGTTATCAGAACTGCCGGGCCTTCTGCTTGCCTCACAACCAGGGATAAAAGTCACAAAAATTGTGCAGGACGGAAACGAATCGATCGAATTTCGCCGATCGATATTTTTTGCCCAGAAACACGTCGGGAACGTCGTCATTGAAATCAGCACTCAGGAGCTTGTGACCGCCCGAGCAACTGCACACCGTGAGATTATTATGATCGCAACAGCGGCTACGACCGTTGGCCTGTTCGGCGCCGTGTTTCTCTCCTTTATCATGACCCGCCCGATCGACCGCCTGACAGAAGCGGTTGCAATCCTTCAAAGGGGTGAGCACTTTGCCGATATTCCGATCCGAACCGATGATGAACTTGGCAGGCTGACGCAGAATTTCAACCAGATGGCGCGAACGATTCAAAACCAGAATGTGAGTCTGCGTGATTATGCCGCCGAACTCGAATCGTCCTACAGCGACATGATCCGGATTCTTGCGGCCGCCCTTGATGCACGCGACAACTACACCTACGGTCATTCGGCTCGCGTCGCCCGGGTCGCCCTCGCACTTGGTGAAAAACTCGAACTCGATCCGGGGACGATGCACGAGCTCAATCTCGCCTGTCTCCTCCATGATATCGGCAAAATCTATATACCGGATGCGATCCTGTACAAAAAAGAGGCCCTCGATCAAAACGAACAGGATCAGATCAGCAGACACCCGCTCCTCGGCTCGAAAATTCTCGAGCTCGCCCCTTCTCTGCATAAATATATTCCGACCGTCAAACATCACCACGAACGCTACGATGGCACCGGCTACCCGGACCGATTGAGCGGCAATGCCATCCCCCTTCTTGCCCAGATCGTCGCACTTGCCGACACCTACGATGCAATGACCAGCTCCAGGCCCTACCGAAAAGGGCTGAGCCAAAATGAGGCGGTTGATGAAATCCGACGCTGCGCCGGAAGTCAGTTTAACCCTCATTTGATTGAACCGTTTCTTGATATATTGGATGTATTGGATACACTCCCTGAAGAAGTGAATGAAACAAACCAAAAAACAGGAATTTTATGCGCATCGTAGATATCAGAAACAGTTTACTGCTGATCAC
>JACUTX010000103.1 GCA_014859615.1 Desulfuromonadales bacterium
AACTGTTCACCACCGATATATGCGGCATCGGCACCATAATCGTAAGCGGTCTGTAATTTTTCAAAATCTCCGGCCGGAGCCAGAAGTTCGGGAACGCGCATGTTGCATCAACCTCCTGAAAAAAATCAGGCCAACAATAACACAGTTAACGCTGACCGAAAGTGGTTTTTCGCCCCTCTTAACTGCTGCCTCAGATTGTTACGAAGCTTGACAATCGGCAGAAAAGTCTATAATTTTTATTGAATTCAACACCTTTCATCAATCAGGTGAGGCAATGAACACCATAAAGCAGTTCTGTATTCTCGGCTTCCTCTCTTTATCCGGCCTCTTATCGGCCTGCGTCTCGTCCACCGGACCGACATCGATGGGGACCGTCCCACCGACCGATCTGGTCTCTATTCAGCAGAGACTTCAGGATAATTCAGCCAAAGTCCAGCGCCTTCAGGACAGTCTGGTCATGCTGGAGGTCCGGCTCCTCGACCAGCAACGTCTGGTAGAAGAGTTGCGACAACAAGTGACCGGGGGCGAAATCAAGTCGGGAACACAGGCTTCATCTGGTGCGGAGGATTCGAAAAAATCGTCGACCGAAATCTACAGAGCGGCTTTCGGCAATTATGCCAGCGGTCATTATCAGAAGTCGATTCAGGGTTTCTCAAACTTCCTTATCCGTTTCCCATCCAATGACTACGCAGCAAACGCCCGCTTCTGGCTGGCCGAAAGTTACTTCGCCCAAGGTGATTACAATCAGGCGGCGGTCGAATTCGAGCGAATCTATAA
This sequence comes from Desulfuromonadales bacterium, assembly GCA_014859615.1. GTDB lineage: Bacteria > Desulfobacterota > Desulfuromonadia > Desulfuromonadales > UBA2294 > Kmv16. The sequence goes on from JACUTX010000103.1 coordinate 778, forward strand.
CGACTTTCCACTCGGAGATAAAACGGCAGAGGCGCTGCTGAAATTGGCCGCTGCACAACATCAGCTGAATCAGCCTGAAAACGTGCAGAGAACCATTGAGCTGCTCAAAGAGAAATATCCAAAGAGCGCCGCTGCCCGCAAGGCAGAACAGGCCTACCAATGAATTTGATCGACTCTGCCACAGGGGGCACTTATGACGTTGCGTAAAACAATACTACTGCTGATCTCTCTTTTGTTGCTGCCGCTATCGACACCCGCAGCCGAATCCCCGCAGATCTACACGGTCAAAAAAGGGGATACGCTCTGGGGTGTCTCCCAGCGCTTCCTCAAGGACCCCTACTACTGGCCGAATCTCTGGTCCAATAATCCTGAAATCCCGAACCCTCACTTCATCTACCCCGGTCAACAACTCGCTATCTACGACGGCCGGATTGAAATCGTTGCAACAAAGCCCGAGAGCGACACCCCGGCGATTCCGGATGCGGTTTTTACCCCGGATGAAGCGACCGGGAGCGTTGCAATTTCGCCGCCTGAAACGATTCAGCCCGAAGAAGAAGCGACCATCATCAGCACGAGCGGCGGCATCGGTTTCGTCACTGTAAAAGATATTGAAAATGCCGGGCGCATCATCGACGCCGTCGATAACCGCATCGTACTCGGGCCTGAAGATACCGTCTTTATCGAAATGAACGACCTCGATGGCGCACGCACCGGGACACGCTATGCCCTGCTTGAAATTGGTGAGAAATTCCGGCATCCGGTCACCAAACGCACGATTGGTTACCATGTCATACAGCTCGGCGAGGTTGAAATAACCGATGTTCATGATGAAGTCGCTTCCGGCAAAATTCTTTCGTCAAACCGGGAGATTTTTCGCGGTGCAATCCTGATCCCTTACCAGCAGGTCGATCGGGAGATCACCCTTAAAAGACAAACCCGGCAAATCTCAGGCTATCTGATCGCCTCACTGCGCGGCAACAGCAGCCTCGGTCAGTTTGATATCGTCTATGCCGACATCGGTGCCGCAGCCGGCCTGGAAAAAGGGAATATGGTCAACATCTCTCGACCGCGCAAGACTTCTGATGCGAGCATTGCCGACCTGAAACTACCAGACGTTCTGATCGGCGTAGCAGTGATCGTCGATTTCAGAGAGACGACCTCGACCCTGCTGGTTCTCAAGGCGGTCGACAATATCTTTGTCGGCGACCGGATTACAACCATCACCGACTAAATCGCACCTCGGTTTATCTGTTTAAATCAGGGGTTCGCCGTAGCGAGCCCCTGATTCTGTTCTGATTGCCAATCTTTGCTGCTTTGGTAAAAAACGATGAGGGGATGATGTTATCAGATAGCGAACGATCGTGGTTGCGCCTGCACCTGACGCCCGGCCTCGGTCGACTTGGTCTGTTTCAGCTTTTTTCGCATTTTGGTTCAGCCGACAAAGCGTTGCAAAGCGGCACCTCCAGCTGGCCGCAGAAGCTCGGTCGGCGCCGGGCCGAATCGTTTACGCTCCTCCCTGCAGATGATCCTCTCTTTCTCTCCGCAATCAAAAGGCTCGAATCGTGTCAAGCGCAGATCGTCAGTTTCTGGGACCCGGACTACCCGGCTGATCTCAAATCGATTCACGATCCGCCTGCCCTTCTCTACGTTTGCGGGAGACTGCCGTCGGCCGCGGCGTTGGCCGTCGTCGGGTCACGCAAGGCATCAGAAGCCGGCATCGATCTCACCACCCGAATCTGCTATGAGTTAGCCGAGCTCGGCATTGTCATTGTCAGCGGTCTGGCACGAGGCATCGACAGCGCCGCACACCGGGCGGCAATCGAAGCCGGTGGCCTGACGATCGCTGTGCTGGGGTGCGGCATCGATCGCATCTACCCGCCTGAAAACAGGCGGCTGTTTCAGCAGATCGCTGCAACCGGAGCCATAATTTCTGAGTATCCGCCGGGGACCGAGCCGCTCCCCGGTCATTTCCCCGGCCGCAACCGGATCATCAGCGGGCTGTCAAAAGGGGTTCTGATTGTCGAAGCTGCCCGCAAGAGCGGATCGCTGATCACCGCCGATTTCGCACTGGAACAGGGGCGCGATGTTTTTGCCATTCCGGGCGCCGTCTCCGCCACCAACAGCGACGGGGTCAACAGCCTGCTCAAGGATGGGGCGCATCTGGTGACCGAGACGCGAGATATCACTGATCTTCTCTGGCCGCAATCTCCGTCCGCACCCTTCACCGCGGCAAAGGTCGTCTGTCTGGAATTGTCACAGATGGAGTTCATCGTAGCTGAACAGCTTGACAACAACCCGCTGCATATCGACGATCTCTCCCGGAAAAGTGGGTTGACACCTATGGAGCTTTCCGTTATTTTACTGCAACTTGAAATTCGGGGCGCGGTGATTCAACTCCCTGGCATGCGCTATGTCCGCAGTCATCAGACAGTTCGAACCGCAACCTGAAACGAATGGAGCAATGTTGAGAGAACGGGTTTTAGCGATCGTGACAATACTGGCGCGGTACTTTCTGGAAGAGCGCAATTTGATCAGTGAATCAGAACTGGTTGAGGAACTTCTTTCCGTCGGCTTCGACGAAGAAGAGATCGATGCAGCCTTTAACTGGATGCAAGGGCTCTCCCCGGTTTCGGACTCTCCTGTTCAAAAGAAACCGCTGACCTCTTATGCCCAGAGAATCTTCAGCTCTGATGAACGTCGTCTCCTTTCCGATGAAGCACGCGGCTTCCTGATCCGTCTGCGCACTCTCGGGATTCTGGATGACGAGACCCAGGAGGAGATCATCGAACGGGCTTTCCAGATGGAAGAGGAGGATCTCTCCCTCAAGGAGATCAAAGTGATGACCGCCCTCTCCCTGTTTGCAAGATCGAACGAGGACTGGCGCCGGGAAGTCGACTGCCTGCTCGGCGATAACTGGTCGAGACTGTTCAACTGACCACTTCAGGCTGCGGCGTACACCGCAGCCTTTTTACGTATAACCTGCTGCAGACCAATCAATCCAACGCGCTCGAAACGACAGAGCCCAGCATACTATAGAGTGATGTAAAAATGACCAAAGCACTCGTCATTGTGGAATCGCCCGCCAAATCGAAAACAATCGAGAAATTTCTCGGCAAAGGGTACACAGTCAAAGCGTCGTACGGCCATGTACGCGCTCTGCCGAGCAAGCAGGGTTCCGTCGATATCGCCAACAATTTTGAGCCCCTCTACCAAAATCTCCCGGACAGCCAGAAACATCTGACGGCTCTGAAAAAAGAGCTCGCCGGCTGCGATGAACTGATCCTCGCAACAGACCCCGACCGTGAAGGAGAGGCGATCGCCTGGCATCTGTTGAAGGCGTTAAATATCGATGAAAAAAAGGGGAAACCGAAGGTGACGCGCGTTGTTTTCCATGAGATCACAGCCGGTGCGATCAAGGAAGCGATGGCGAACCCGCGCACGATTTCCCAGGAGATGGTCGATGCGCAGCAGGCTCGTTCCGTGCTCGATTATCTGGTCGGATTCAATCTTTCGCCGTTTCTCTGGAAAAAAATCCGCTACGGTCTGTCGGCCGGTCGGGTCCAATCGGTCGCCCTGCGGCTGATCTGCGAACGCGAAAAAGAGATCAAAGCCTTCAACTCCGATGAATACTGGACGATCAGTGCCGATATGATCAGTGCACAGGGGGAAGGGTTCAGCGCACGTCTGAACAGTATGAACGGTAAAAAAATAGGCAAGCTCGATATTGGCAATCAGGCGGCGGCCGATGCGATTCTGACGGCACTCAAAGATGCCGTTCTGACCGTCACCGATATTGTAAAAAAACAAAAAAAACGGAACCCGGCAGCCCCTTTTACCACCAGCACCCTGCAGCAGGAAGCAAACCGTAAACTCGGCTTTTCTGCCCGCAAAACCATGAGTGTTGCCCAGAAGCTGTATGAAGGGATCGATATCGGCGATGGCGATGTCGGTCTGATTACCTATATGCGTACCGACTCGGTCGCCCTGTCGACCGTCGCGACCGACGAAGCACGCGAAATTATCAGCGACCGTTATGGCAAAGAGTATGCCCTCGCCACCCCGCGAATCTTCAAGAACAAATCGAAGAACGCCCAGGAAGCGCACGAGGCGGTCCGCCCGACAGCGATCAGCAATATTCCGCAGGAGATCAAGTCGCACTTAAGCTCGGATCAGTACAGACTCTACAATCTGATCTGGACCCGAACCATCGCCTCGCAGATGGCGTCGGCGGTTCTTGATGCGACCTCTGTCGATATCTCTTCTGCCGGCGATTCTTTTATCTTCCGCGCCACAGGGCAGGTCATCCGTTTCCCCGGTTTTATGAAGGTCTATATTGAGGGGACAGACAACGGCGGCGACAAGGAGAATGAAGAGGGGCTTCTCCCCGATCTGCAGAGCGGCGAGCAGGTCGTCTGTAAAGAGCTGCTGCCGGAACAGCACTTCACCCAGCCGCCGCCGCGCTTCACTGAGGCGAGTCTGGTCAAGACTCTGGAAGAGTACGGGATCGGCCGGCCATCGACCTACGCCTCGATTATGAATACCCTGGTCACCCGCAAGTACGCGCGTCTGGAAAAACGGGTCTTCTTCCCCGAAGATGTCGGGATGATCGTCAGTGACCTGTTGACCACACATTTTGAAAAGTATGTCGATTACGATTTCACCGCCAAAATGGAAGAAGATCTTGATGCAATCTCCCGGGGGGAGAATGAATGGCGCCCCCTTCTGGCCGAATTCTGGGAACCGTTTCAGACGTTGCTGCTGCAGAAGGAGAAAGAGGTCACCAAAGGGGACATCACCACCGAAGCGATCGATCAGGACTGCCCGGAGTGCGGCAAAAAGCTGGCGATCAAGCTCGGCAAGCGGGGGAAGTTTATCGCCTGCACCGGCTTCCCGGACTGTCGGCACACCGCCCCCTTAACCGGTGACAATCAACCGGAAGAGCCGGTCATCTCTGACGAAAAGTGTGACAAATGCGGTGCCCCGATGCTGATCAAGGATGGTCGCTACGGTAAATTTTACGCCTGCTCCGCCTACCCGGAGTGCAAGAATATCCAGCCGCTGGAAAAACCGCAATCGACCGGCGTGGTCTGTCCCGAGTGCAAAGAGGGGGATATCCAGGAGAAAAAAAGCCGCTACGGCAAAATGTTCTACTCTTGCAATCGCTATCCGAAATGCAAGTATGCCCTCTGGAATCCACCGATCGAAGAGCCCTGTCCGGACTGCGGGCATCCGTTGACGACACGCAAAACGACCAAACGCAAAGGGACGATGCGGGTCTGCCCGATCAAGGAGTGTGGATTCGAAGAGCCGATACCTGAGACGGAAGAAGAAGAAAAATAAATTCAGGCCGGGCGTTATGCCCGGCTTTTTTAATCTACAATGGTAATCCTATGAACGAAGCAAACCAGATCACCATCATCGGCGGCGGACTCGCCGGTTGCGAAGCGGCCTGGCAGGCCGCCCGCCAAGGGGTCGCCGTCAACCTGATCGAAATGAAGCCACACCGCTACTCTCCGGCGCACCACACAGAAAACCTCGGTGAACTGGTCTGCTCCAACAGCCTGCGCGGTATCGGCCTGCAAGGGGCGGTCGGCTGCCTGAAGGAGGAGATGCGCCGCACAGGCAGCCTGATCATGCAGGCCGCTGACGCGACCACGGTTCCGGCCGGCGGGGCGCTGGCGGTGAACCGTGCCGAGTTTGCCGATTTCATCACCAGAGAGATCGCGCAGCATCCGCTGATCAGACTGGAGCGGCGTGAAGTCGTGACGATACCGGAAGAGGGGCGGGTGATCATCGCCACAGGGCCACTCACCTCTGAAGCATTCTCGCTGGAGGTCGCCCGCCTGACCGGAAGCGAACATCTCTACTTCTACGACGCCATCGCGCCGATCATCGAAGCCGACTCGATCGACATGAAAATCGTCTGGCGCGCCTCCCGCTACGATAAAGGGGGGGCCGATTACCTCAACTGCCCCCTCGATGCCGAGCAGTACAAACAGTTTATTGCCGACTTGATTTCGGCCGAGACCGTCCCGTACCACGATTTTGAGCAGGCGATTCATTTCGAAGGGTGCATGCCGATTGAAGTATTGGCCGGTCGCGGCGAGCAGACCCTCGCCTTCGGGGCGATGAAACCGGTCGGTCTGATCGATCCGCGCACCGGACGCTACCCGGCCGCCGTGATCCAGCTCCGGATGGAAGACCGCCAGGGACAGCTGTTCAACATGGTCGGATTTCAGACCAAGCTGACTCATCCGGAACAGAAGCGGATCTTTCGCACCATCCCCGGACTCGAAAAGGCTGAATTCGCCCGTTACGGCGGGATGCATCGCAACACGTTCATCAACGCGCCGACCTGCCTGAACAAGCAGCAGCAGCTCAAGAGCGACCCGCGGATCGTCTTTGCCGGGCAGATCACCGGCGTCGAAGGGTATGTCGAATCGGCCGCTTCCGGGTTTCTCGCCGGGCTCACCGTAGCACGAGAGCAATTGAACAGACCGATTGCCCCCCCGCCGCCGACCACCGCCTTCGGCGCCCTCTTGACCCACCTGACCGAGAGCGAGGCCGAGAACTTCCAGCCGGCCAATGTCAACTACGGCCTCTTCCCGCTGCTGGAGAATCGCCAGCGAAAACGATCCGAGCGGCGCCTGGCGATGGCCGAACGGGCGTTGGACGACCTGGCTCTCTGGTGGAAGAAGATATCGGGAGACGAAACATGAGCAGTGCACCACAGATCGTCCTCGCCTCGGCCTCACCGCGCCGCAAGGAGCTTTTGACCCGCATCGGTCTTGCGATCGCCGTGATTCCGGCCGATATCGATGAGACCGTTTTGCCGGATGAACTCCCCGAAGCTCACGTCGAACGACTCAGCCTCGCCAAGGCGCGCGCGATAGCAGCCCGTCGCGATGTCGACGGTCGCTGGTTTATCGGGAGCGACACCGTCGTCGTCCGGGACGATGTCATCCTCGGCAAGCCGGCCGATGCAGCCGACGCCACCGTCATGCTCCGCTCACTCGCCGGACGCAGCCACCGGGTCGTCTCCGGTTATGCGGTGGTCGATCGCGAGCAGAACCGCTTTGAAGCGGCAGCCATCGTCACCCGGGTCAACTTCCGTGAGTTGACAGACGCCGAAATCGCAGGCTACATTGCAACCGGAGAGCCGGCCGATAAGGCCGGTGCCTACGGGATTCAGGGGATCGGTGCCAGCCTCGTCCGGAGCATCGACGGGAGCTACACCAATGTTGTCGGCCTCCCGTTGTGCGAGGTGGTCGAGACCCTCGAACGGATGGGGGCAGCGACCCTGTTCGGCCCGCACCTTTGAGGCAAAAAGACATTTCCCATTTTTTCAGCAGAGGCGACTGACCATGACTATCCAGAATAACATCGCCCGGATCCGCCAACAGATCGACGTCGCCTGCCGCAAGGCCGGACGCGACCCCGCCACTGTCCACCTGTTGGCGGTCTCGAAGAAAAAGCCGCTGTGCGACATCGAAGCGGCCGCGGCCGCCGGGCAGAAGCTGTTCGGCGAAAATTACGTGCAGGAGTTTGTCGGCAAACATGAGCGCTGCCAGCTCAATATTGACTGGCATTTTATCGGCGCGTTGCAGAGCAACAAGGTTAAATACCTGCGCGGCAAGGTCGCAATGATCCACTCCGTCGACCGCCTCTCTCT